>NZ_JBRKIS010000009.1:0-2216 GCF_052983315.1 Sinomicrobium endophyticum | reverse complement strand
ACCACGACGGTAACGGATAATGGCGATGGTACCTATACGATTACCAATGCCGACGGTACCAGTGTAACGGTTGATGTAGTAGGCGATGTAGTAGAAAACATCCAGAACGAAGGCGATATCTATAACGAGATCATCAACACCATCACCGCCAACAGCGATGCTTTGGTCGACAACGGTGACGGCACCTTCACGCATACTGCAGCCGATGGCACCGTAGTTACCTTCGATGCGAACACCACGACGGTAACGGATAATGGCGATGGTACCTATACGATTACCAATGCCGACGGTACCAGTGTAACGGTTGATGTAGTAGGCGATGTAGTAGAGAACATCCAGAACGAAGGCGACATCTATAACGAGATCATCAACACGATCACCGCCAACAGCGATGCTTTGGCCGACAACGGTGATGGCACCTTCACCCACACTGCAGCGGACGGCACCGTAGTAACCTTCGATGCCAACACGACCACGGTAACGGACAACGGCGACGGCACCTATACGATTACCAATGCCGACGGTACCAGTGTAACGGTTGATGTAGTAGGCGATGTCGTAGAGAATATCCAGAACCAGGGCGATATCTATAATGAGATCATCAATACGATCACGGCTAACAGCGATGCTTTGGTCGACAACGGTGACGGCACTTTCACCCATACTGCAGCCGATGGCACTGTAGTAACCTTCGATGCCAATACCACCACAGTAATAGATAATGGCGACGGCACCTATACCATCACCAATGCGGATGGCACTACCGTTACGGTTGATGTAGTAGGCGATGTCGTAGAGAACATCCAGAACCAGGGCGATATTTATAACGAGATCATCAACACCATCACCGCCAACAGCGATGCTTTGGTCGACAACGGTGACGGCACCTTTACGCACACTGCAGCGGACGGTACTGTAGTTACCTTTGATGCCAATACCACCACAGTAACAGACAATGGCGACGGCACCTATACGATTACCAATGCCGATGGCACCAGTGTAACGGTTGATATAGTAGGCGATGTAGTAGAAAACATCCAGAACGAAGGCGACATCTATAACGAGATCATCAACACCATCACAGCCAACAGCGATGCTTTGGTCGACAATGGCGACGGCACCTTCACGCATACTGCAGCGGACGGTACTGTAGTAACTTTCGATGCGAACACCACGACGGTAACGGATAATGGCGACGGTACCTATACGATTACCAATGCCGACGGTACTACTGTTACAGTAGACACTAATGCTAATACAAGTGTTTACGACAATACCACTTCCGGCTTAACAGCAACCAATGTACAAGAAGCCATTGACGAATTGGTAAATAATCTGAACAATACAACAGATGCCCTGGTGGATAATGGCGATGGTACCTTTACCCATACGGCAGTAGATGGTACAGTGACACAAATGGATATTCCAACTTTAGTGAGTACCTATGAATCACTAACCACGATAGTCGACAATGCTGATGGTACGTTCACCTATACCGATGAAGATGGCACACCGACAATCATCGACGTAAGTAATTTGGAAACGTTAACCACCATAGCCCTGAATCCCGACAACGTACATATCGATTATACCGATGAGGACGGGGTAGTAACGCAGCTGGATTTAAGTGCGATCATAGCCAACCTGGAAACCCTCACGACAATAGTCGACAATAACGATGGTACGTTCACCTATACCGATGAAGATGGCACACCAACAATCATCGATGTAAGTAATTTGGAAACGTTAACCACTTTGGCCTTAAACGCCGACGGATTTACGCTGGAATATACGGATGAAGCCGGAGTCACCAGTACCGTAGACCTATCCACAGTCATCGACAATTTTGAAACCCTCACGACAATAGTCGACAATAACGATGGTACGTTCACCTATACCGATGAAGATGGCGCACCAACGATCATCGACGTAAGTAACCTGGAAACGTTAACCACTTTGGCCTTAAATGCCGACGGATTTACATTGGAATATACGGATGAAGCCGGAGTCACCAGTACCGTAGACCTATCCACAGTCATCGACAATTTTGAAACCCTCACGACGATAGTCGACAATAACGATGGCACGTTCACCTATACCGATGAAGATGGCACACCAACGATCATCGACGTAAGTAATTTGGAAACGTTAACCACCATAGCCCTGAATCCCGACAACGTACATATCGATTATACCGATGAGGACGGGGTAGTAAC
>NZ_JBRKIS010000008.1:0-1638 GCF_052983315.1 Sinomicrobium endophyticum | reverse complement strand
GCAATGGTAGATAACGGAGATGGCACGTATACTTTCACCAATGCCAATGGAGATACCATTACCGTAGATGTACCTTCCAGCGTTGTGGAAAATATCACCAACGAAGGCGACATTTTCAACGCTATCGAGAACCTGATCAAGAACATCGGCGGTAATGTGTATTACGACGGTGATCAGTTCACTTATTTGGATGAGAACGGGGATACCCAGACTATCAATTTTGAAGAACTGGTACAGGCCAATGAAACGGTAACTACCTTGGTAGATAACCAGGACGGAACCTTTACCTACACCAACGAGGCCGGAGAAATCGTATCCTTTGATGCCAATACAACAGCAATGGTAGATAACGGAGATGGCACGTATACTTTCACCAATGCCAATGGAGATACCATTACCGTAGATGTACCTTCCAGCGTTGTGGAAAATATAACCAATGAAGGCGATATTTTCAACGCTATCGAGAACCTGATCAAGAACATCGGCGGTAATGTATATTACGATGGGGATCAGTTCACCTACCTGGATGAGAACGGGGATACCCAAACCATCAACTTTGAAGAGTTGGTACAGGCTAATGAAACGGTGACTACTTTGGTAGACAATGCCAATGGTACCTACACCTATACTTCTGAAGATGGAACAGAGACTATCATCAACGTACCTGCAGATGTGATCAACCAGTTTGAAGAGATTGTTAACAATGAAAACGTCTATAATACTTTAGAAGAGATTATCAAGAACATTGGCGGTAATGTATATTACGATGGTGATCAGTTCACCTACCTGGATGAGAACGGGGATACCCAGACTATCAACTTTGAGGAGTTGGTACAGGCCAATGAAACGGTAACTACCTTGGTAGATAACCAGGACGGAACATTTACCTACACCAACGAAGCCGGAGAAGTTGTAGCTTTTGATGCTAACACAACTGCAATGGCAGACAACGGAGATGGCACGTATACTTTCACCAATGCCAATGGAGATACCATTACAGTAGATGTCCCTTCCAGTGTTGTGGAGAATATTACCAATGAAGGCGACATTTTCAATGCCATTGAAAACCTGATCAAGAACATAGGCGGGAACGTATACTACGACGGTGATCAGTTCACTTATTTGGATGAGAATGGAGATACCCAGACTATCAACTTCGAGGAGTTGGTACAGGCTAATGAAACGGTAACTACCTTGGTAGATAACCAGGACGGAACCTTTACCTACACTAACGAAGCCGGAGAAATTGTAGCTTTCGATGCCAATACGACTGCAATGGTAGATAACGGAGATGGTACGTATACTTTCACTAACGCCAACGGAGATACCATTACCGTAGATGTACCTTCCAGTGTTGTGGAAAATATAACCAATGAAGGCGATATTTTCAATGCCATCGAAAACCTGATCAAGAACATTGGTGGTAACGTATACTACGATGGCGATCAGTTCACTTATCTGGATGAGAATGGAGATATCCAGACTATCAACTTCGAAGAGTTGGTACAGGCTAATGAAACGGTAACTACCTTGGTAGACAACAAGGACGGAACCTTTACCTACACCAACGAATCCGGAGAAGTTGTAGCTTTTGATGCCAATACGACTGCAATGGTAGATAACGGAGATGGTACGTAT
>NZ_JBRKIS010000007.1:0-49965 GCF_052983315.1 Sinomicrobium endophyticum | reverse complement strand
GAATTCGTTTAAACTTTTTTCTTTTTGATGGGTTTGAACTTTTTCAAAGCTAACACAATAAAAGCAAGATAGTTAAACCCTGTCCAGCTTGCCACGGTGGTGTCAAACCTGTTTAGTAATGACCGGAAACTGTCCATCCAGGCATTGGTTCGCTCGATGGCATATCGCTGGTCATAAAGTTCTTTGTCAAAATAGTCATCTCTGTCCTTGTCACTGTTACGCCTGTTGAAACAGATATTGGCATTGATTTCCTTTTGGGCACAAGCCTGTCGGAAATCCTTGGAATCAAAGCCCGCATCAGCATTGAGGAACAACCCATCCACACGGAGGTCAGCATCTTCCAGAGTACCAGTGACTACTTCGAACTGCACCTCAATGTTATACAGGTCGTTATGATTGCCGGCAACAGGTTCAGACATAGCTAAAGGTAGTCCCTGCCTTTCGCTAAGGTATAGGGCATTGGTGGTTTTGCGCTTCTTACGGCCTTGGTATTCCACTTGTTCCCCGCCCCTGATGGCCGAGGTGTGACTGCCATCCAGGTCCACACTGGAAAGGTCAAGTTTTGATTTATGGCGGTTGAGGAAGCTCACCCAACAGTCTTTCCAAAAACCGCACAAGCACCATTTCCGGTAATGGTAGTAAACCGATTGCCAACTTAGCACTTTACTGTCAAAAAGGGCTTTTACAGGCACTTGATGCCACTGCACACCGGTCTTGAGCTTGTAGAGGATGGCGTTAACAATCTCAACCAATGGAACGGTCGGGGCAAATCCTCGATGAGTTTTAGGTATGTAAGGAACTATTTCCAATTCTATCGTATCTTTGTCAAGTACAGAGTACATAAAGGGTTGGTTTAGATAATTGTATGTTTCGCAACACAAATATCTTCAACCCTTTTTTATTTTTAAAAAAAGTTTAAACGAGTTCGTTATATATATTGCCACGGACCAAGAAAAAAGGTTGGTTTTATTATTTTTTCTTTCACCTCAAGCAATACACTTATTTACACGAACTTATTCTCTTACCGGAATGTTTTAGTTCGTTCATCCTTATCCATTACTAAAAATCCGATTTTTATCGGTTATCTACTCTCTATAATTATAAGTTCCGTCTGCCCCGGAGGCATCTTTCCAGCCTATGGTTTGTTCCAGCCAGTCATTTTGTGTTAAGACACTGGTGTTCAGTCCCTGGATATAATAATTCTGTTTCCAGTCTATCTGGACGGGATCTCCATTGACATTATCCATAGGGGTTATCAGTTCTTCCAGGACAAAATTATCGGTATAAAAGCCGGCCAGTTCCTGTAATTGCTCTTCGAAATCTCCGGCGTCGGGATCTACAGAAATATCCTCGCGTATACCGGCCAGGGGATCGTCGGCAGTAGTCACTCCATTATATTGCAGGAAATGCCCTGTGCGCTGAGTACCGTTAATAGGCGCTATTCCAAGCATGGCACAGGTATTGTTTCCTGCTGAAGCATCATCGTTGTACAGCATCCACCGTTGTACGTCCCAAAAGCGTTTTCCTTCATAAGCGAGCTCTATTCTGCGTTCGTACAGGCAGGCTTCGATAGCTTCGTATTTACTGCCCAGTGTACCGATACCGTAATTATTGGTAGATGGAATACCTACCCGCTGTCTTACTTTTCCGAGATAAGCGGCACAATTACCCAAGTCACCTATTCCCGCGTAGCATTCGGCTATATTCAGTAATAATTCGGCATATCGGTATTCGAAGATATCGGTACCGGAATATTCAAAACCACTTTCGTTGGTTACTTCGCTATTGGTCATTTTGCAAATGAATGCCGGACTGGATAACTGGTTATTATCACTGTAATGCGCTTCGTCATTACTATCTACCCAGCGATATGCCCATACGACAGATTCCGGATCTTCTTTATATCCCCATTTTCTGCCGGAAAAGGCAAAAGTCCTGTAAAACCGGGGATCGCGATTGAGAAAGAAAAGGAAATCGTCATACCCGTTTGCGGCAGTAGGCCTGGAACCGTCGGCCATAGGGAACAAATCGATCATTTCTTTCGGGGCCGATTGTCCTCCGCCACCGTCCTGACTGTTTAACCGGATATTCTGCTCCCACGAATTGTTCAGGTAATTGCTCAGGTTACCGCTACCTAAAAGCTGTACGGTAATAGCCTCAGAACAGAATGAATTATCTACCATAAACATTTCTTCCCAGTCTTTTGCGGAACTTCCGTATAACCCGTATCCATCTGCGGTTAACTGGTTTTCGGCTTCCAAAGCAGCCTGCAGGGCTTGCTGCCATCGCTCGCTACTGTCCCAGTTGCTGTTGAAAAGCGGGCTGGCATAGGTAAGTAATACTCTTGCTTTCTGAGCCATAGCAGCTCCTTTGGTAAAACGTCCGTAATCTGCCGGCTCCCAGTTCTCGGGCAATAAGCTTGCGGCCATATCGAAATCTGCTATGATCTGCTCTACCACTTCGTTAACACTTGCGCGGGGAAGTTTTATAGTTTCGTCGGTAGGAGATGGTGTCTGAACTTCGGTTACAACAGGCACACCTCCATAGACACGCATCAGATCAAAGTATTGCAACGCTCTCAAATAATACATTTGTCCTTTGGCCCTGTTGCGGAACTCTTCATCCAGGTCAGCTCCTTTAACATCTACTTCTTCTATAAAAGAATTACATTCCCTGATCCTGTGATAGGGCTCGTTCTTTACTTTATCTTCCAGCCTGGTCCCGTAATAGTCGGAAGCATCATCGGCATTAAAAAAGGTAAGAGTTGGGTTTATCAGGTTCCGCATCCCTCCTATTTCTTCGGTCATACCGGAATTTTCAGTGTCATAAGAACCTACCACAATGGATGATGGCGAAGTATAGGCCGCGAAAAAATCGTAATACACATTATCAATATACGCGGTAACCCGCTCCTCGCTTTGGTAAAATGTATCGTCGTACTCTCCGTAGTTTTTCATATCCTCCAGAAAATCATCGCTGCAGGAAACTCCTGTTACCAGGAGAAAGATCATGCTTACATATGTGCTTATATTTGTTTTCATAATTATTTTCCGGTTTAAGTTAGAATGTCACATTTAGATTAACAGTCCATGTTCTGAGTGTGGGATAGCTGACATAGGAGTTATCATACATATTTCGGTAATTACCGGGATACGGATTATTCAAAAACCAAAGATTGTTTCCTGTTACGCCAACAGTAAGCCTGTTTATAAAAACTTTGGACAGGAACTCTTTGGGAAGTTCATACCCTACGGTAAGGTTTCTTATAGCACATGAAAAGGTATTTAATTTCCAGAAATCTGACGGTTGTGCAACATAATCGTAATGGGCCAAGTTGGGATATTTTCCATCCGGATTATCGTCCGGATCATACATATCTTTCCAGTAACTTTCGTGGGCCCACATGTTGTGCGATGAAGATGTTCCCTGTTTTACGATATCCACCATACGGATGCCCCCCCAGGAAGTTTGGATCTGGGTCCTTAAGTAAACTGATTTATAGGCCATTCCCAGGTTTGTAGTGAAGCCGTAGGTGCGGTTCTTTTTCACCAGTTTTACATAGTCCAGGTTTTTGGCTATCTGTCCATCCGGACCTGCCTGTGTACCGTTTTCAGCATCGAACTGCCCCCCAACATCTTTATAAGCCATCATCCCTTTGCGCATGGCATCCATAGAATTGATATCGAAATACATAGGGTCTACTCCTGCTGCTCCCGCATTATCAGACAGATAACTCCAATATTTTTGTATATCTTCATCCGTACGCAGAATACCGTCCCCGGTAGAAGTTTCTTTCCAGGTCTCCATTCCCCAGACCGGGAAGAACAAGGATGCTCCTTCCTGTGTTATATTATTAGACGGATGCTGAAGCGCCTGTTCCGGATATTTTTTGACTTTATTATTAGAGAACCCGAAGTTGACCCCTACATTATAGGAAAAATCATCCGTTATGTCGTCCCGCCAGTTCACACCGAACTCTGCTCCCCAGGCATCTACCGCAGCAAAATTTTGCTCGGCGAATCCACCACCTACAGAAATAGGCACTCCGACTGCACCAGCCATACCTGTGAGCATATCCGTGGTTCTGTCATAATAAAAATCTGCTGTAACCTGTAGCCTGTTATCAAAGATATTGAAATCCAGCCCGGCATTGTGCTTTATGGTATTGTCCCAACCTACGTTACGGTTAGGATTAACTTTTGGAGTTAATCCGTTACCCAGCATTCCGCCGTTATCCCCAAACTGGAATCCTTTATCCGTGATCAGGTCGTAATATTGATTCCATCTCCAAGGTTTAATGTTATCTTTCCCTGTTTTACCTACAGAATAACGTATTTTCAGGAAATCAACCCATGGCAGGGCATCAGCAAACCAGTTTTCTTTAGACATTATCCATCCTAACTGAACTGAAGGAAAGAAACCCCAGTAGTTCTCAGGTGCAAATTTTGTGGAAGCATCACTCCGGAAAAGAAATTGGAACAAGTACCTGGATTTGTAACTATAATTTACCCTTCCGAGATACGACAAGGTTCCTGCCTCTCCCTTACTGGCCGTGGAATTGCTGGGAGATAGCTCTCCTGCTGTTTCATTGGTTCCCAAATAATCTGCGGAAGTATTTTCATAGGCCAGGCGTGTACTCTTATAACTGGATTCCGAACGCTCCATGGCAACCATGGCACTGATATCATGATCTCCGAAAGTCCTGGCATAATTTATAAAGAAGTTGGCCTGGGTACTTTTAGTGTTATAGTTATTGTAATAAACGCGCGAATTACGTTCGTTGGTTTCTATTTCATAATCCGAATCCTCGGCTGCACTGGCTAAATAACGTCCTTCTTCATCGTAGTTAGTAATTCTTGCCAGCTCATAAGGTAACTGAACCTGTTCAATATATCTGGAATTTTCATTCCTGGAGAATGTACCCTTTACAGACAACCCTTCAATAAAAGGAACCTTATAGGTTAGGGATACATTAAAATTGTACATAAAATCTTCTTCCGTTTGCTTAGACCCATTGTTCAGTGTCGCAAAGTAATTCCACCCTGCAATAGTACGGTTGGAATTGGCACTCCCAAGATTCCGGTCCGTACGCGGAAACGGTGACATCCAGTAATCTTCCCCATTTACGGTTGTCTGCCAGGGAATATATCTGGGCATATGGAGCAAATAACCGTAATCTGCCTGTTCTCCTCCACCTGCTTTGGAACCGTAACTGCTGTCGTTGATATTTGCAGCGGCCTTCGTAAACGATTTTTCCACACTTCCGGAATTTCCGGAAACAGATGCGGACAGATCAAAACTTTCCGAGATTTTGGCATCTACACCGGTACGGAAATTCCATTTATCATAATCCTGCTCCCCCAGATTAGATCCTTGCGTGAAGTAGGTAACTCCTGCAAAATAAGTTGCTTTCTCGGTTCCCCCGCTTACACTAAAGGAATGTCGTTGCTGTCCTGCTGCAGACCATGCCTTGTCCAGCCAGTCATAATCGAGGCCCCTCATTTCATCCAGTTCTTCGGTAGAAAACAGATTTCTTCCTTCATCATCCTGGCTGTCTGCTTTTAAAAACCTGTTATGCCAGATGCCATATTCATAGGCACTCATGGTTTTACTGTGACTTACGGCATCGTTAAAAGAAAACTGGCTGTAATAATTGAATGTGGGCTTACCTATTTTTCCTCTTTTTGTTTTTACGACTATGGCGCCCTGGGAAGCACGGGCCCCGTAAATAGCTGCCGAACCGTCTTTTAGGACGGTAATGCTTTCTATTTCCGAAGGGTCTAAACGGTTAAATGTTTCAAGAGTGGGTTTACCCGATTCCGGATCTACCTGTATCATATCGTCTATGACAACAAGAGGTAAGGTACTATTTCCATCTCTCGAAAAACCGAAAGTCTGACGGATCTGAAGGGTTGCGGCCTCTCCGGGACGGGTAGAACCTCCAGATACGGATAGTCCCGGTATTTGTCCCCGTAAGGACTCCGAAAGGTTGGATACGGGCAAATCCCTGACATTATCCGGGTCTATGGTCATGATAGCACCCGTAAGGTCCTCTCTTTTCTGGGCGCCATATCCTACAACCACTACTTCGTCAAGTTGAGCATTATCTTCTTCCATAGTTATGTCAATGTTCAGATCTTCATCGACAACATGCTCTACGCTTTTCATTCCTATATAGGAAAAGCGTATAATATCTCCTTTGGAAGCATTTATCTCAAAACTTCCATCCATGTCGGAGACAGTTCCGTCATTAGTGTCCTTGATCAAAATAGTAACCCCCGGCAGCGGTACACCCATAGTGTCCGTTATCGTACCGGAAACTGTAGACTCCGCCTTGTCCTGGGCATAGGCAATAATGTTTCCAAGGAGAATCAACATCGTCAGCCACCTTTTTATACATTCGTGTTTCATTAGTTATTGGTTTTAGTCAGTTAATCTAAAAATTTCTCATTATCAAGTAATTACCATTTGTAATCGATTACATTTTTGTATATTTTTTACATTTAATTTAATAGTTACTATAAGGTTTTGCGCCTTGTATTTCCGAAAACCTGCCCATGTTTTTCCGGAAAAAGCGATTTTTTGACAAATATTAATTTGATAATAATACCTCTCTGAAAATGTAGAGTAGTCAAATGTCAATAATCATTTTTAAGAAAGTGTCCTGTACTGTACTGCTTTTTCATTCTTTTTGTTCGTTCGCCATCACCCGAACAAAAACGTTTTCGTTCGCATTCAGGGTGAATACTGAGTTCAGGATATTTTACGAAAAAAAGCCTTGCAGATCCAACAAAAAAAAATTGTGCTAATCCCGTAGTTTTTTATCAGAGATTCTTAAAATCAAACATAAAACCATCAATACGCCATCCAGACGGCCATCTCTCCCACTCCCCGGTTTCCCCAGGTAAAATAGGGTACAAATTTCACGGCAATACCTTTTTCCTCCTTTTCCAAGGGACGGTATAACGATTTCTTCCATTCCCTGTTCTTTATCCCGGCGGTGGTTTTTAATATTACAACCTGCCGGTTTGCCATCAATTGTTTGTCAAGATCAAATCCGGCTTCCGGATCAAGCGCTATTTCATTTATCCTTGTATCTCCGGGCAAATCTTCTGATTCCAGGCAATATACCAGCGGTCCTCTTTTTACGGCTACCTGGTTCCTGGTTTCTTCTACCAGGGGATTGGCTTCCATCAGGGTTACCGGCATGGGCAGGTTTAGCACTATTTCGTCACCTCTTTTCCACTTACGACTTACCTTCGCGTAAGTCCCGGGCCGGAGATCCTGTGTGATCTCTTTACCATTTACCTGTATACTCGTCTCTTTACACCAGCCGGGAATGCGGAGAAACAGGCTATACGGTGTTGCCGAGGTCTTTTTTATTGTGAGTGTTATTTTTCCGTCCCAGGGATAATCGGTCTGTTGTTCGACTATTATCTCCGTACCATCGGGCAAAGCAGTATTGAGTGTATTACTACCATAAAGGTTGACATAAAGACCCTCCCCGGATATACTGTAGGCATAGTTATTCACTTCGGCCAGTGTACGGGTAACGTTGGGTGCACAGCAGTTGGACAGGGCTATATATCCCTGCCGGGTATTCCCCCATCGTTGTTCAAAAGGCAAATCGGCCGAAACCAATAGCGGATTGGTGTACAAAAATTCCTTTCCCTTTATACTGATACCAGACAAAACGCTATTATACAGGGCAAGTTCTACAATGTCGGCATATTTGGCCTCACCGGTCAGCTGTAACATACGCCAGTTCCAAAGGACATTGCCTATATTGGCACAGGTTTCGTTATGTGCGGTAGCATTAGGTAACTGGTACGGTCTGCCATACGCCTGGTGTATTTTTTGTACTTCGGAAGGATCATAAGAGGTACCATCCGGGGATACACCATCGTAAAGAGCCCCGCAGGCCCCGGTAATATACATCTTACGGTAAATAACATCTTCCCAGATGGATTGCAGATTATCCAACAGTACCTTTTCCCCGGTTTCCGCATAAAGATCGGCTACCCCGGCGTAGAGATAATTGGCCCTGACGGCATGTCCCATCGCCCTTTTCTGCTCCCGGAACGGGATACGATCCTGGTTATCATCCGTTCCATCATCGGTAGTACCGCGAATATCTACAAGATTTTTGGCCAGTTCCAGGTAACGGGGATCTTTGGTGGTACGATACATTTCTACAATACCCATATAATGTGAGGGACAAATGGCATTTCGTGCAAGTTCGGGCGATGCTTTCCGGTAAAAATCATAGAGATAATCAGCTACTCCCCTGGCTACCTTCAGAAAATTGTCCTTCCCGGTAGCCCGGTAATGTATGCAGGCCGCTGTCATTAAATGGCCCATATTGTATTTCTCGAAACCGAGCTGTTTTTGCAGTTCTTCTTCACCCAGGGTTCCCCAGCGCTCTTCGATAAGTACCGGGGTATGGAGATAGCCGTCCTGTCGTTGTGTTTTGGCTATGAGTGCAATGGCCTCATCCATCTGTTTATCCAGGGAAACATCTTTGGTCAGGGCATACATAGCTGCCATAGCTTCCATTATTTTGTAAAAATCGCCATCGTGAAACGACGGGCCGTCGTGCTTTCCTTTCATCAGGCCAGCCGCTATTTCAAAATTCCTGTACGCATGTGTGGTTTCGGCATCGTGGTACAGGTTCCACATATAAGGCAGGGTATTGTTTTTTTCCGTTTCGAACTGCTCTTTCCAGAAACCGCCGGTCCAGGTTACGTCGTTCAAACCTACGCCTTTTAACCGGGCGTAAGGGCTTTCGGAGGTATTCACCAGGGATTTGTTCTGGGCGGTGATTCCCTGAAGGATAAGGAATATTATGATATAGAAGGGTTTTTTGTGTGTTTTCATGGTTTTGTTTCAGGTTTCAGATTACAAGTTTCAAGTTGCAGGTTCCAGGTTCCAAGTATAAGTCCCTGAGTGAAGCCGAAGGGTCGGTTTTCAAAGCCTCAACAGAGGTGGCTGAGTATTCCGAACTGTGTTCGGAATGTATCGAAGCTACCGGTGCAACGAGTCCCTCTTTACAGGGCTATTCCATACTAAAGGCATTCACTCTCCTTATCATTGTATCTCCGGAAGCATCTTTTACCTGTACATCAAAGTACATAAATCCTTTTTTGGAACTTTTGAAGATGATCTCGTCTCCGGTTACGGATACACTTACATTTTCCTTTTGGAGAATGGTGTATTCCGGCTGGTTTTGATATCCTGCAAAGAGCTCCTTTCCGGAGAGTGCTGTTTGCGTTTCGGTATTCACAAAATAATGCGGTCGGGCCATCCAGTCCAGATATTCGCCCAGTTCGGTGTATCCGTCTTTATCCTCATCTGTATTGGTATCGGTGAAATCTCCTTTTACCGAATCAGGATTCAGACCACGTGCTTTTTCCCACCAATCGGGCAGACCGTCATGGTCGGTATCCCAGTCTCCGGGACGTTTTTCTTCAGGATAGTTTTCCCATCCGCCGGCATCTTCCTCGGTATCTATCGTACCGGGCAAACCACTTTTGCTGCCTTTATAGGTATAGGTGCTATCGCGTGTTTCTTTTATGATCCTTTTGTCGTATTCGTCCTGTTGCGATTGATTGGTTCCCACATCGGAAAGTACATTTTTATAAGCCTGCCGGGCGGCATGTGTTTTTACATAAGATTCAAAGAACGGTTTGTCCAGATAGGTTTCATAATCCACCTGTGCCGGGCCGGAAATTGAAATGGTCCTCCCTTTTTCCTGGTTAGATTCATCGAAATAACCTGTCATCACATTTTTATCGAAGAAATACTGTTGTTTTCCGAGACCCACGCCTTCATGTTGTGCATTCAGGGCATAGAAAAAGTTGGTAGAAGGTCCGGGTTTATAGTAGTTCCCCACAAAGTTCACCTGGTTGGCGCCGCCGTCCGTAGCCCGGTGTCCCCAGTTATACACTACATTGTTCCGGATATCCAGTCGTCCCGTATAGTAACCGTCACCGTTTATTCCTCCGGCAATACTCCAGTTCCTGCCGTAATTATGTGCCAGTAGATTATGATGAAAACTTCCGATATCACCGCCTATCGAGGCTGCATAGCCGTGCATTTTTCCTTTTTCGTATTTGCTGTGCCCGGCTACATTAAGTGCTTCGGAAATAAGTGTCCGCTGCAATGTAATATTATGCGCGCCACGGGAACTAAAGCCTTCATCCAGTGTCCAGCTTATAGAGCAATGGTCTATAATACTGTGGTTTGCTCCTGTCAACCCCATACCATCATAGGTCCGGCCGGCACCGATCCTTACCCGTAAGAACCGGATAATACCATCGTCCCCGGTAAGACCTATAGGCGCACGACTTATAGTGATCCCTTTTCCGGGAGCTGTCTGCCCGGCGATGGTAATATAAGGCTGGTTGACTACCAGTCTCGATTTCAACTCAATGTTCCCGGAAACGTTGAAGACGATGGTCCTCGGGCCGATTTCACTGGTTACGGCTTCACGCAGACTGCCCGGTCCGCTGTCGTTCAGATTGGTGACTTCCACTACTTTTCCGCCCCGGCCACCAATCGCGTAGCGCCCGTAGCCTTCCGCACCGGGAAATGCAAGTTGTGCCGGACGAAAGGACCATACGGTTCCGGGGGTTATTTCACCATTCTCCTCTATGACATCGACCCGCCAGAAATAGGTTTGCATACTGTATAACTTCTCCGTCCTGAAACTATTTTCCTTGATCTCTCCTTTATATTCCGGTGACTTCCTGGTTGCCCCGGCCACAGTTTTTTCGTCTTCACCAAAGTAAACATCATAAGTCATCTTTGTCTCCGGTGCATTCCACCGGAGCTCATGGCTTTCACCGGGGACGTGAAGGTCATTATTTGCGGGCTCCGGTGCATAAGCTTGTTTCATTTTGTTTGGCATATCTATTTCCAGCCCGTTAATCACCAGGTTTTCATTGGAAATTCCCGATGCTTCATCTGTTTCGAACCGAAAAACCACATTCTCTCCTTTCCGGGCTTTGAATTTTATAAAAGCCATAGCGGCATCTACGATTTTTATCTCCCTGTTACTCGGGGTTACCGTCTCCCTCAGTTCTTCGTTCACATAGATTTTCACAGGTCGGAACTTCGTAGCCTCAGGGCTGTCAAACGTATTGTGAAAAGTCAACAGTGAATGTTCTCCTTCTTTAAGTCCGCTTATGGTAAGGGTCAGACTGTTCCCGGTACGTAAGCCATCATTTATCAGCAAACTTTCTCCGCCCTTCTGTATCCCTGCCTTATACCATGATGAGGACAAATCTCCCTCCAGCCGGATGATCAATCCTTCTATTTCCTTTTCGGCTCTGGTTTCGTCACCTATAATCCAGGAGGCAGATTCCGGGTAGTGTACTTCTCCCGGTTTACGCCCGGCAAAATCAAAATCTATTTTTACAGGTTGTTTTTCCGTAACATCCTTATGTTCCGTACACTGAACACCCGTGACTATAACGACAAGTATCAGAATGGCATTTATTTTATTTTTCGCAAAGGCTTTCATTAGGTTTTATTTTTTTGAATTCGATATATCCAGTAGATTAATGACGTCTTTTTCCCTTTCCCGGGGAAGTATTTCCACTATTTTTAGTTTTCCGTTTTCAAGTTTGGCTTCTATCGTAGTATTTTTGGGAGCATGCAGTTTAAAATGGACATTCCAGTCACCGGGCCATGCCGGAAACAAGTATATTTTATCTCCTGCGGTCTGTAGCAGCATTTCCTGCATGCCTATCATACCGGAACCACCCTGGTTATGATCGGGTACCCAGTCAAATCCGGGGCCCCAGAAAGCGGGAAATCTCCTGCCGGAATCGGCCATTTTCTTCAGGGTTAATTGCGCGGCTTCTTTGGTCATGCCCATGACCGCCGCAAAAATATTGTCCTGTTTCCATCCTATATGGCTGCGGAACTTTACAGCATCGGGATCGTATTTCCAGGTATTCTTTGCTACGTCCAGCCCGGGCTTGCCAACGCCATATATCCGCCAGGGAAATACAGGGTATAATTGCGGAACTTCGGTATTGTTTATCCTTTCCCATACTTTGGCCGGAGCCAGTACTTTGTGTCCTTCTATTTCCCGGAAGCTCAACGGGGGAATAAGATTGGCAGCTTCCCGGATATATATATTTTCATTATCGCTCAGCATACCGTCCGGAAGTTCCAGTAATTTTTGCGTAATCACTCTTAGTCCGGCTATTGTGGAATTGGCATTATAAGTCATTTTATAGGTTTCGGCAGCGGACCCGGGGTATAAAACCAGGTGTCCCTCGTGGTCCAATGCTTTTGCCCCTCTTTTACGGGCGAGATGCTGGTAATGCTCGTCAAAAAAACGAATGCAGCTTACGATAAAAGGTACATACCGTTCTATACTCTTGTTGTTATAGCGATGTCTTTCCAGCATCATCAGGCAAAATTCGAGTACGGTGTCCCACTGGTATTCAAGCCAGGCGTTGTATTGCATGCCTGGGTCATATCCGTCCGGGCGTTTCCAGCCATATTCGGCAGGATTGGGCAGGCCGAAGTTTTCCAGTTGTTCGGTAAATGATGCCCCACTATGCCCCCAGTATACTTCGCTGCGCAGTTCGGCATTTTTCTGCAGGCGGAGATAAAAATTAAGCTGGGCATCCATCATATCGAAATCCCCGCTTTTGAGCATGGGAAAATAGACCAGCCGTTGGTTTTGTGCCGTCATGGTACCACCTCCCCAATTGCGGAAATCGGGAGTGAATTGCAGGGTGGTATCAGTATATACGGGGTCATAAGTAAAAAGCCCGCCGTTGAATTTCGTCGGGTAGTCTCCGTAGGCATTACAACCCAGCATATAGCGGAACAACTGATAGTTTCTTCCTGTTTGCCACAGGGTGTCCGTTTTCCGAGCGCCACGTTCCCCGGTATATACGAAACTGCGCTCCCAGTAATCGTTCCACCACCGCATGGTACGTTTCTCCTTTTTGACAAGACTTTCTTTATTATATGCCTTAATCTCTTTGTTAAGATTATCCTGCCACGACCGGATATTTTCCGCCTGTGAGGTATGGAGATAGATATGTAGTTGCTGGTGTTTTACAGGTTTTGAGGTTTGTAACCTCCATGCTTTAAAACCCGTATCGCGGTAGGTCCCGGAAACCGTACCGGTTGCCAGCATGCCGGATGCAGTGATATGCCCTCCGAAAGTGAGATCTGCCAGCGGATTGTACATCTGTTCTTTTACCGGGGTCATTTCCTGTTGTACTACTGCTACGTCAAAGACTGTTTTTTCCCTGTTGCGGTGGTAAAACCGGATATCGTTTTTGAGAAAAGAAACGGAGTCTTTATAGGTTATAATTTCCCCCTGCGGTGCCCATTTGTACGAATTGGCATTGTTGGCCTTTCCTTCTACCTTCCTGTTCCTGTAACGCCAGTTCTCATAGAAAGCACTGACGGAAACCGGGGTCCGGCTTTTAATATCGGCATGAATTACCGGGTCAAAGACATCTACCCACAGCTTAACCTTTGTTTCCTTCCCCTGTATTTCTATAAAACCGTCTTTCAGTACCAGTTCCTGACGGAAATCTTCATCGAAAGGATTGGGTTCAAATCTGATTTTCATCCGGCCCTGTTTTAGCAATGTATTGTGTTCGTCAAACGTGCCGCTCCGGGATATATAAAAATACAGGTCGCCATCTTCTACCCACACATTCAGACCGATATCACCGCCTCCCAGTGGCATGGCCCCGGAAGCATTTTCACTTTGTTCCGTCCATACAGGATTATAATCTTCCAGTACTGGGGTTTGTGCCGGGAGGATGGCAGTGAGAATAAGTAATATGCAGGGTAATATGTGTTTCATTAATTGGTTATAAATTACAGGTTACAGGTTTCAAGTTTAAATTACATGTTGCAGTTACAGCCAGAACGAAGGCGGCTGAGTGCCCGAGCGCAGCGAAGGGTGTATCGAAGCCCCGGTTATTACACCGCATGTTTACATATGTTTATTCTTTTAAAATTCCACTCCAAGACTCCGAACTCCCGAACTAACAACTATATCACTCCTCAATAACCACCGGCCCTAATAACCCGGCTTTTAACAACGGGGTATCTTCCAAACGGAACGGAGCCGTGGTATTGGTCAATCTTTCGGATGCGGGAAGTTTTTGATCTCCAATGAGCCGGTTGGCCCAGGTGTTGGTTATTTTGATTACGAGTTTGTTTTCTCCTTTTTGCAGCGCTTCACCTATAAATACCCGGTGCGGATACGTCCAGATCGTGCCACAATCTGTATTGTTAAGCGAGACTTCGGCTATATTGGCCACATCACCCAGATTGAGCCAGGTGTCTCCGGTTTCCCCGTTCCAGGTAAAGGTCTTTTCGTATACCGCAGTACCGGAATAATAGCGGATACTGTCGTTGCCGGAAGTACTCCAATCCGACAATGGCATTACTACCGGAGTTTTCGGGCCGTGGAACGCAGGATCAAAGATTATTTTCCAATCTTCCCCGATCTCCTGTACTTTGGCGTATTTTTTCCAGTTCTTTCCCTCATTCCGGGATGTTTCCCTTGTTTTTTCGCGAAATTTTACGAAGACGGAAGCATTCTTATCCAGTTGCAACGGAATTGTAGTCCGACCGTTTTCTGTTTTCCATTCTCGCAGTGTTGTAGTCTTCCCGGAAACCGCATCATATAGTTCGGGAACTTTCCCGGTAACCCGGAAAGATATGTTCACCCTTCGTTTTCGTTCTTTCTGGTTTGATATAAAATATATGTCTTCGGCAGTCGTACGCCGGTGGGTATAAGCTATATCTGGTACTTTTTCCGGGGTATCTTCCCCAGTAATGGTTATATCCGGCTCTATGCCAATCGGACTAAAATCCGTTAGGGTATAGGGTAGCATGATTACCGTACCTTTTCCTATTTTTCGTCTGTTTAATTCTTCTGTGTCCCCACCGGAAGCGCCAGCCCATAGTTCACTAACAACGGCTTCCAGTTTCTCCTTATCTTCCGGTGTTCCGAAACCGGGGGTGCGTTCCGGTTTGGTCCCCAGAAATACGGTAGCACCTGCTTTGACGAGTTCCAGTATTTTTTGCGCCACTTCAATCGACATCATAGCGTTCGGCGACATTTTCCTGCTTCCCGGAAATACCAGGGCTCCGTAATATATACCCGCACCAAAAGTTACTTTACCATCTTCTACCTTCGCTTTTCGGAGCAGGACATCCGGGTTAAAAGAATCGTATTTATATCCATGCAGGGCATTCACCCAATGGGACAGGTCCGTTATATTTGCCGAAGAGGTTACTTCTTTGGGCATTTTGGCCAGTGGCTGTCCCTCATTGGCAAGCCGTACCCTTTCTTTTTGTACGGTTTCTTCTCCGAATATTCCAGGCAGGGAAGGTACCAACCGATCCGGCAGCACGGCCCTCGACGGCAATTCCTCGCCGGTAAATACGGCAAGGTCTATAACAGGTTTTCCCTTTTGTAATTCGTACTGAACCCGTTGCGCGTAATCTATCCATGCTTTCCCCGGTTTCCACCAGGTCTGGTTGCGTTGTATGTATGTTCCTACCCCGTCGAGGGTCATTCCGGGTTTCCGGTCCGGCCAGGGATTGTGTACAAAGACGTGATAGAAGAAACGGTTTATGCCAAGGGCATAGTTCCGGTCACCTAATGCCTTCAGGTTTCCGGGATGCTCGTCCCAGTCCATCCGTAATTCGGTGTAGGCTTCGGCCTGGATGATATCTTTACCGTAGATATGTCCTCCTGAAATGGCATCGAGCATATCATTGGGTTTATCGTGTGTAGGGCTTTTCAACCAGAACTCACCGCCGGGATAATCCACATATCTGAAATGCCGGAGGGCATCGCTTACCATCGTAGGTGCCACATTTTCGGTGCTGAACGCTACTCCTGCCTTTTGTGCTTCGCCAGCCATAGTGCCGAAGAAATTATCGGCTATTAACTCCGAAATGGTTTTACGTACATCATAAAGTACCTTCTCGGATGTTTCGGCATCTTCTAAGGGAATCCCTGCCACGACAGGGAGATAATCCACCAGATCATACCCCCTTCGTTCTTTGAAGGCTTTGCGGAATACGGGCGACCAGTTCTGACTGCCGCATTCCCAGCTATCGATATGTAAAATACGCAATACTCTTGCGGCCAGTTCCGGACCGGCGGTACGTATAGCTTCGCCGAACCATTTATCGAACTGTAAACGTATGGCTTCCGGGTTGAACTTATCTACTTCCAGTCCTACCCCACCGCCACCGGTAGCATTGGTATGCCCGGTAGAAGTATGTGCAAAACGCATGATCTTCCACTTTCCCTCAGGCGCATCCCAGGAAAGTTTCCCTTCTGCATCGGTATGGGCCGTGATATTGATGATATCTTCTTTGGCGAGACAGTTTTCCGGTGGGAGCATTTCCGTAGTCGATTCCGTGCTTATGCGCCATACTACACCCGATTTACCTTCGTACTGGTCGATCTTCGGTTCTTCGGAAAGGATGATCTTGTTTACTTTTAACGCTGGTTTCCACTTGGCAGCATCCAGGTCTTCGGCTCCGGGTTCTGAGCCTTCCGGGTCATAGACAAAACGAAAATAACGGGAGGTTACGGGTTCTATGGCATGAGTGTAAGCGGCGTCCGTGTCCTGCCATCCCTGTCTCGGAGGGATCAGCCGGGTTACCCGCTCAAAATGCACTCCGTCTTTGCTGGTTTCTATAATAAGTCTGTGGGACTGGTAGTTATTACCGCCGGTTATTATTTTTATATTCCGACAGGTAAATGGTTCATTGAAACTATATTGTACCCATCCTTTTTCATACATTTTCACATTTCCCTTTCCATCCCGGTCACTGAGAAAGTTCAAATTCGTTTTATCGTCCGAACTCCATGTTATTTGCGGTTGTACCTGCGTACTGTTCCGGTAATTTTCCTTAACAGGAAGCGCAAAGACAGCAATATCCTCGTAATATCCCTTATAATTGGGAGGTATGGGGAGTTGTAAATCCAGTTTTTGCCCTCCGCGCACCAGCGTATCCGACCACACTACTTTCTGCATGGACAGTTCCCGGGTGATCCAGGGCCCACCAGCCACGGCAAACCCGTCGGAAGCGTGCATGGCCAGCTCCATACCGAGCCTGTCGGCCTCTTTCATTGCAAATTCTACCATATCCCACCATTCGGGGCTTAATTGCAATACGGGCGGATCGATAAGCGGAGGATCGGCGGGACCTTTTATAGCCATCAGGTAAGCCCCTCCTATACCCGTTTCTTTCATGGCTTCCAGGTCGGCCGTAATCCCTTCCCTGGAATAAGCCGACTGCATCCAGTACCAGTAAACCCAGGGTCTGGATGATTCCAATGTAGGTTCAAAACTGTCTTCCTCCCCCTCTTTTGGAGCATTACAGGAAAGGATGCTCAGCATGAACAGAACAATCCACAATATTTTGTTTGGTTTATGCATTTTAGTCACTTATTACATATTCAGGAAACTGGGGTGGCGCCCCCTCTGCCTTTGGTATCTCCCCTCAAAGAGGAGAAATTATTATCTTTTAAACATTCTCAAATTATCGCATTGACACACTCCGGCTGTGCTCACTCAGCGCATCACATTATTACATTAGTATTTCTATTCAAATCGTTGCAACATGGCATCCAACTCTCCTTCCATATAAGGAATAATACAAAAGTTATAATGATATTCTCCTGCCGGAACCTGGTATTTCTCCAGCGGTTGCCCTACTTCGGACCAACTGTCGTTCCCTCCTACTCCCATTTGCACGAGATCTATATTTACGGTAATGTAACCGGCATTCTGCAGATCAAAAGTATGTTTAGCTTTATTGATATCGGCTTCAGTATAGGGCCATGCACTCATACTTAACAAAGAATCGCCGGCCACGACCAGTAAACCTTTTTCCTTTCCCGAAGTTGTAAAGGCCATCCAGCGTACATCGGTACGGTTAGCGTTTTCCTGGGGCATTACATATGGTTCCGTAAACTTATCAAGCGGAAGGTTATATATTCCTGCTCCGAAACCGTGATTACGGTCGGAATAGTTCTCCAACGGACCTTTTCCGTACCAGGAGATACTCCTGTACGTATCTTTTATTCCGGTTTGCATACCCACTTTAGGAATATTGGGCAGGTCTTCAGAAGCTTTCAGGTGATAGTCTACATGTACCGTCCCATCCGCCGCAATCTTATAGATTACTTCTACCTCGGCTTTTTTCTTTATGACCGTATATGTATTCTGTAAGGTAACGGCACCATTTTCCTCCTTTACCTGCGTTTTTTTCAGTTCCGGTCGGGCATCGTACCAGGGTTTAAGTACTTTATCAGGTTTCCAGCCTTTCCGGTCGTTATCGGTAAGCGGTCGGGTAAAATGTGGCATCAGGGGACGAAATACCTGTTCTTCTCCACGGAACACATAGGAAGTCAACGCTCCGTTTTTCCGGTCGAAACTTATTTGAAAATCTTCTCCTTTAACTATGTAGGCACTTGATTTTTTTTGAATTTCCGGACTGATTCCTGTCATATTTGCATTAATCGTAACAGGCTTACGCTTTCGCAATATAAATTGGTCCGATGCTACGATGTGCCCTTTCGGGGCCCAGTCTTTGTCTTCCGGCAAACGGAAATTCAGGTTGAGCAGGTATTCGGAATCCTTATCCATTTCCGGCAGGTAAGATGCCATGCTAATCAAGGTATCTTTCCCGGCTTCGACAGCAAAGGGCGGAAGTTCTTTCTGCATAACGGAAATACCGTTTTTAAGCAGCTCTATTTCCGGTATGTATTCTGCCAATGAAATGGCTGAATGTCGGTTGGATATCCGTAGCATCTGTTCAACTTCCATACTGCTTTTTACCGGTTGAAAAACCCATTTGCATTCGTACATGGCTGCTTTCGGCCTGCCGTCGGAAGCTACGATGCCGTTGATATTAAAATTGCCATCGTGTAGTTTCTCTCCAAAATCTCCACCGTAGGCATAAAATTCCTTTCCTGTAACCGAATCTTTTTTCTGCAATCCCTGGTCTTTAAAGTCCCAGATACAACCGCCTATAATCCTCGGGAGGGAATGAAATTCGTCCCATAGCTCTTTCAAATTACCGGTAGAATTCCCCATGGAATGCGCATATTCCACAAAAATAATGGGACGGGTATCCGCTTCCTGGTCGACCAACAGTTTTGGAGTAAACACCCCGGGATAAAAGCGGCTTACCATATCCACATAAGGCTCATCCGTCGGGTTTTCTATGCGATGGGCATGGTCTTTAGGGTAACCGGGTTCGCCGGGAGCTATGTATCCTTTTAGTCCCGGGTTTCCCTGTGCGGGTTCGTAATGTACGGGCCGGGTAAGGTCAAAATCGTGTGCCCAGCCCGCCATGGCGGCATAGGCCGGGCCCTTCCCTGCCTCGTTCCCCAGGCTCCAGAAAATTACGGAAGGGTGGTTTTTATCGCGCTGTACCATACGGGTTAGTCTTTCCATATGTGCGTGCAACCAGCGCGTATCGTTGGCCAGCTTTCCTCCCAGACCGTGTGTCTCCAGGTTGGCCTCATCCATTACCATAATGCCGTATTTATCACAGAGTTCATAAAAATAAGGATCGTTCGGGTAATGGCTGGTGCGTATGAGATTGAAATTAAATTGTTTGATCGTCTTTACATCTTTTTCTATATCCTCCCGGGTAAGCGCTTTTCCCCGGACCGGGTCATGATCGTGGCGGTTTACGCCATACACGTAGGTTTCCTTTCCGTTGATAAGCAGTTTGCTGTTTTCTTTGGAAAATTCTACGGAGCGGAAACCTACCTTGCTGCTTTTTACTTCTTCTATTTCGCCGGACGGGTTTCGAAGAACAAGCAATATAGTATACAGGTCAGGTGTTTCTGTACTCCACTTCCGGGGTTCTTTAATCTCTTTTTCGAACATCCCGAATTTTACATTATCGAGCCTCGGGTAGCTTTCGTTGAGGATCTCTTCTGCCTTTTTTTCCATCGGCCCGGAAAATACCTCCCGGTTTTCCGGATCGTACAGTTGTACCTGCAAAGTATAGTCCCGAATGGTATCGCCGGTGAGGTTTTCGATATCGGGACGCAGTTTAAAGAGGGCATTTTTATAGTTTTCATCCAGTTCGGCCTGCCAGAAGAAATCGCGAATCCGCAGTTTGGGTTCGGCCATGAGGAAAACTTCGCGCTGAATACCGCTCATCCGCCAATGGTCCTGGTCTTCGAGATAAGAACCGTCGCTCCAGCGCAGCACCTGTACGGAAAGTATATTTTCTCCTTCTTTCAGGTATGGAGTAACATTAAATTCCGAAGGTAAAAAACTATCCTCCCCGTAGCCTGCAAATTCCCCGTTTACCCATACCCGGAAAGCCGAACTGACTGCTCCGAAATGCAGGGTAATGTTTTTGTCTTTCCAGCCGGACGGAACAGTAAATGTACGCTGGTAGGAACCCACGCCGTTGTAATCAGCAGGAACAAAGGGTGGGTTCACCGGGCGAAAAGGATATACGGCGCTTTTATAAATAGGAATGTCATAGCCCTTCATTTCCCAGTTGGAAGGGACTTCTATCGTATTCCAGCCTTTTACCCTGTCAACATAAAAATCATTCGGGGCTTCGCGGAGATTTGCGCTGTACCTGAAATCCCATAAACCGTTTAACATTTGTATGCGGCTCTTATTCCTGTTGCCCTCCAGAGCATCTTCTACGGAAGTATAGGAATAGGCCGTTGTACGGGCTGCATCCCTGTTAAGGCTGGTCACCAGGGGATCTTCCCAGGGGCTATCGGCATATTTTTGTGGTACCCGGGGTATTCCTGCCGGTTCACCGGTTACGGTTTGCGCCAGGGCTAAACCACAACCGGCCAGAAAAGTACATATGATATAAAAAAACAGTTTATTCTTCTTCATTGTTTCCGGTTACAAAATACATATCACTTTCCCCGAGGTCTTTGGAGGTGGCAACGGCTATTCCACGCTGATCTTTTTTGTTTACGGCACAATAAAAATGGTATACTATACCGTCATGTTTCACCACGAACGATTTGTGAGCAAAGCGGTTATCGTAATCTTCGGAAGAACGGATCAGGTCTTCTCCCTCCCAGTCTTTCCAGTGGATAAGGTCATTGGAAACGGCAAAACGGTTAAATGCCCCGTCTTTCCAGAAGGCCCCGAAATAGAACATTACCCATACATCGTTGATCCGCTGAATATACGCATCCCCGGATATTCCCTTGTGATGATTGATCACCGGATCTTTTCCGAAACGCTCCCAATGTTTCATATCATCGGACACCGCCATACCGATACGCTCGGCACCGCGGGCAGGGTTAATACTATCTCCCCGGGCATTGTAATACATGACGAACTCGTGGCCTGTTTCCCTGTTTTCGTCACGGATCACGGAATTTTTGTACATGGTGCTATTGTCCCACCAGCTTACCTCTTTGTCTTTAGGGGTCAATACGGGCTCAGACAGCCTTTTCCATTCGTGTACCTCGTCAGGTGATTCTTCGGTATAGGCCATTCCTATGGAAAGTATTCCTGCCTCGTAACCCCTGCTATCCCCCCCGAAGTAGCTCATCCAGTATTTATCGTCATAGGTTTCCCAGGTGTAGCTCCCTCCCCATTCGTAGTCCTGCAAAGCGATATAGCCGGCTTTCTGGTTGACGTCCCAATCGGTAGTATCGGAGAAAGACATGATTTTTCCTTTCTCTTTCCAATGCAGCAGATCATCGCTTTCTCCCAGCCAGGTTTCATACCCGCGACCATCGTACATCAAATAGGTCATATACCACTTCCCGTCTTTCCGGAAAATACTTGGGCAATCCATCTTCAGGGAATCATTTGGCGGCACCATCACCAATCCGTACTTATACGGCGTTTTTATCTCCTCATAAATTTCCTGCATCACGGCATCCGTGATCTTTCTTTTCTGTTTCTTTTGGGTACATGCCACAGACAGGGCTAACAGGAGCAGGATTACCGGGATATATATTTTATTCTTGTCCATATATTATGCTTTTTTTGTTGCATAGGGAAACACGAAACTTTACAGAGCTTAGTATGACCTGAATTTCAGGAATAATGTATGTTTTTTTACGCCTTCTATCCATTTCGGTTGGGATGAAGGGCCTACGAGATCGGTGGCGTTTACCTTGTTTCGTACGGCAGGTATCACATCAAACACAGCTATACCTGTTTGTGGCAGGGTGTACAACAGGGCATCCCTGCCATCTCTGGGAGTATATACACCAAGATAACTGCCGGACTCGGGGTTACTTAACTGTACTTCTCCCTGCGAGGTACGGAAAACCGCCCATTGCCATTGGTTAAAATACCCCTTGAACTCGGGATATACAAAAGATTCTCCGGGGATGGGATCATTATAATCGTTCTCCCATACGTCGAGCGTAGTTCCCTGTAGACGATTTTGCCATACGCGGTACGGACCTTTCCCAAGCCACCTAATACTCTTCATGTTATCTTCCGGGTAATCGAAGGACACTCCTGCCAATTCCACTACGCCATGATAGTCATACTCATAATCCAGTTGTACGGTACCACCAGCTTTTACTGTCCACTGTACTTTTTGCAACGGTCCGAAATAGTCGGCACTGACAACTACTTCACCATTTTTTTCTTCCGCAGAGATATGTTGCAATTTTTCTTCGTAAGCTATTTCTTCATAGATACGGTCCTCTCCTTTGGCCGCATCTTTATCTACAGAACCATCAAGGGTCCTGTCGCCTCTTCGGGCGGCTATAAAACGAGGGCCATTGTTGATATCTATCACCTTCCCCGACTGAACAACCTGTTGCAATTTCCCGGTTTTCCGGTCTATTTTTATTTGTGTACCGGAAGCGGTAATCTGGTAATAGTCTACTGTTTCCTGCAGAGAGATTTTGCCTTCTGCATGCTCTGCCACCGGTTCTTTTTCTTTATCCCAGGTATAGGCCCATGTCCACAACTCTTTGCCTTCCGGGTCGAGTGCTTTGAGGTAAAGTACGTCCGCTTCCTTCCAGTTGCCGGGAAGTTTTATTTGGAGTTCCCCGGTAGCATGGGGGGCTATATCCGGCCCTTTTACCGTTTTCTTCACTATGGTCTTACGCTCTGCATTTTTGTCTTCCGGATTCGGAAACTGCGCCAGTTCCCATTCCAGTGTACAGCGATTGGTATTAGTGAAGTCGTAACGGTTTTCCAGGGTAAAGACGCCATCGAAATCGTCCGGGAGTCTTTCTTCCTGAGTTATCATTACCGGTGACCATATTTGTTTTATGGTATAGAAACTGCCTTCTTTTTCGTGGTGCGGACCTACGATACCGTCCGCCCCGTAATTTCCCTGGTTATCTATCCGCCCATCCTGATCGGTACGGGCAATACCTTCATCTGCATATACCCATAAATAACCGCCGCCGCTCCTGGGATGTTTTCTCATCACTTCCCAATAATCATGCAATCCCGCTCCGTGTCCGCCGTCATAGAGACCGTGCAGAAACTCGGTGGCCATAAAAATCTCTTCACCGCGGAAATATTCAAGCGTCTCCCCGTAGGACCTGTAGTGCATAGTCTCTACCCCGTTGAGTTCCTGTTGCGGATGTAATACGGGACGTTTTTGCAGATCCCAGATATCGAACTGGTTGTCGAGATTGGTATTCCAGCCGCCTTCGTTCCCGTTAGACCAGAAGATAATAGACGGGTGGTTCAGGTCGCGGGTTACCATTTCCCGGACCAGTTTTTTCCCTATGGCATCGTCGTAATGTCCGTGCCATCCCCCGAGTTCGTCCATGACATACAGTCCCAATTCATCACAGGCATCCAGGAATTCCGGATCGGGCGGATAGTGCGATAGCCTTACGGCGTTCATATTCATCTCCTTAATAAGCCGCACATCGGCATAATTGAGTTCCTTATTGAGCGTGCGTCCCGATTCGGGCCAGAAACTATGCCGGTTTACTCCTTTCATCAATACACGCCGGCCATTGACATAAATACCGTCTCCTTTATGTATTTCTATCGTATGAAAACCGAACCTGTCGGAAACTTTGTGTAACAGATCGTTTCTTTTGTAAAGTAAAAAATCAACATGGTAAAGATCCGGAGTTTCGGCGGTCCATTCCTTTATATTATCGAATGTACCGGCCAATCTTACCCTGTCGCTCCCCGGGGAAACTTCTCCCTGCAACGTCCCTTTCTTTTTGCCATCGGCACCGGTTATAACCGCTTCTACCCGGAGGGCGGAAGCACCTTCCCCGAGAAAGACATCCGCTTCGAAACTACCGTCCGCTTCGGCTTTTATGGCAGTACGTTCTATATTTTGCGCCGGACGGGCTTCGAGAAAAACGGGACGGAATATTCCACCGAAATTCCAATAGTCCGCCCTTCGCTCTGCAAGGTTTACACTGCCGTTTTCGGATTCTTTGCTTACGGTGACTTCGAGCAGGTTTTCTCTACCGTATTTCAACAAGCTGGTAACATCATACTGAAAGCGATAAAAAGCCCCTTGGTGTTTCGATCCGGCGGAACGGCCGTTAACTTTAACTTCGGTGTCGGTCATGGAACCGTCGAAAACTATCTTCACCCTTTTACTTTCCCATTCCTTCGGAACGGTAAAAGTATACTTGTATTCTCCGACCTCATCGGCTATACCGTCCGGGTGGGGCTTTCCGTAAAATTTGATACCGTATTGGTATTTGCCGTAGCCCTGCTGCTCCCATACGGAGGGTACTTCTATGGTTCCCCATTTCCCGCTGTTTCTTCCTTCTGATACTTTAAATTCCCATGTTTCGGTATCCTGGTAGCCTTTACCGGAAAGATAAAGGACTTCTGTTTCATTTCCTTGTTGCGCCCTGAGGCTATACAGGGATACAATGCTTAAGATCAGGTGTAAGAGAAATACTTTTCTCATGGTTAACGGTTAGTTTTTATATTTATATTGAATGTTGTATGTTTTTCCGGGCGCTATCTGCAATTGATAGGTATGTGCCGCAGTTTCCGTAATTTCCCCTTCACCGCAAACGGGTTTGGTCTTACTCTTAAAAGTTAGTATTCCCGTTCCTCCGGCTCCGCGAATGCGCATTTTCTTTGTGCTGCAATACACTTCTATTTCTCCTTTTGGCGCAGGTACTTTACCCTCCATCCATTTCAGTCCGCCGAGATTCGGTTCTACCGAATAGGTTTCATAACCCGGTGCGGTAGGTTTTACCCCCAGGTAATACTTCCCGAAAAGGTATATGGGGCTCGCTCCCCAGGCATGGCACAGGCTCTTTCCGAAAGGTCTGCCATACATAGCAAGCTGGTCGGCTCCTTTTTCGGAGGGGTCGTATTTCTCCCAGAAAGAAGTGGCTCCTAGATCGAGCATGCCTCCCCAATAATCGCGTATTTCATCGAGCACGTATTCCTGTTCGCCCATGGCACAAAGGGCTTCGAGTTCATAAAAACGCATATATGGCGTGGTGATCTGCTGTACATCGTCATTCAGCAATACATTTTGTTTTACTCCTTGTTTTTGCTTTCCGTCCAGGTAATCAAAGAAAATGGCAAACATATTAGTGTAGCGGGTTACTTTATCTTTGGTTTTGCCCGCTACACGGTTGTGCAGGAATGCCTGTTTTTCTTCTGACCAGAATGCACGGAATATATCCTGTTTTAATACTTCGGCTTCTTTTTTATAGGTTGCGGCTGCCTCGTTATCCTCAACAATACCGGCACAGAGTGACATGGCTTCCAGACTGCGTGCCAACAGTAATTGTTCAAAACTAACCTCGCCTTCCTTGCTCAGTCCGTCCGCCCAATCGATAAAAACCCAGTCTCCGGCCAGCCCCTGCATCATATTATTTTCGTTACGCCTTTCCAGGCAAAAGTCCATCAACGATACCATACCGGGATATATCTGCCGGATAAAATCCTCATCCCCGGAATACAGATAATAGTCGTATACACCGAGGAACCAGTAAAAAGAATAGTCCATAATGGTATTGATATGGCTGTTTACCGGGTCTTTTCCGCGTAAGGCAAAAAGTGTTCGTTTTACCGAAGGGTTATCGAAAAACAGGTAGTAATTCATCAGGTAGCTCTGGTAGGCATCTCCGGACCATATCCACCTGTCGCGCTTTATGCCGTCTATAAAAAACTCCCGCGTGGTCAGGTGCATGGTATAGGCCGATACTTCCCATATTTTGTTGAGCAGATCGTCGGAGCTTTTAAATTCGCCCCGGTATTCGAGAGGCAGATATTCATATAACATGGATACGGAGTCTACCTGAGCCGTTCCTTCGGTGCGCACCTGCACATAGCGGAAGGCTTTGGAGGTATCGAGGGTATACGTTTCCAGCAGGGTTCCATCCACAATAATTTCATCCAGGGTTTCACAAGCTTCGACCGACCGGGCTTCCTCTTCCGATTCCCCGTAGTACAGGTTTACTTTTCCCTTTCCCTTTAGTCCGTGCAGGCGAATAAAACCAAAAGTCTCTTTTCCGAAGTCGGTTATAAATCCGTTGTTTTCTCCTTTAACGGATATGGCATGTTTCGGTGTGGTTTGCAGTTTAAATGCGGAAGGGGCGTTTTCGGGAGAATCGAAATTCCAGCTTCCTACCTGCTGCCATTCGGTCCCGGACTGACCAGAGGCACGACCTGTTTCGTCTATCCATTCCTTATCTTCATAAGTTACTTCCCACGAAGGGTCGCTAACCAGGTGTTTTCCCTGTACGAAAAGGGCCGGAGTTTTCTCCTGGTTATACACTTTAATGGTAAGATGGTGCTTCCCGGCGGGAATGGTCATACGGGAGGGATCTCCATAATACATGGCTCCATCGAGTTGTATTTTACAATTCCCTTCGGAGGCAATGCTAATGATATCTTCCTCCGGAAAGGTAAAGTGCTTTTGGAACGTTACCAGTGCATACGGACTGTAATAACGCCACAAAGGTGGAAAGAATGCTCCGCGTTCCGTACGGCGTGCCTGCATTTTGTTACTCAACCATATTTCATAATCCCCGGGATACCAGATCCAGGTAGCATCCGGACTCTCTTGCTGTGCGGCTACCGGTCCTCCGCATAAGCACAACATGGCCACTAAGGCCAGTAAACTGTAACGAATATATTTTTTATTGTTTTTCATTTTTATTTTTGTTGGCATGTATTTTCTCTTGCTCTACGTCTCAATAACTAACGACTCCGAAACTCCCCGACTACCTGCCGTTAAAAAGCAGGTATAACCCTATCATAACTATGGCCAGTGCTCCCCATAACCAGCGTACCGTACCGGACATCCAGGCTATCTGTGTTTCCTTCCGGTCTACTGTAATTTGTTTTTCCTTATCTGATATAGAAATAGCTATCATCAGCACGGACAATACCAGGAAAATATAAAAGGACAACAACAAAAAGTGTGGCCAGAAATCATGGGTTTCTGCCGGAAATACCCATAGATAAAAAATTCCTGTCCCTATACTCAGGGCTGTCCCCAGGGTCAGTACAATATTCACGGCTTTTGTCGTGGCCTTCCTCCACAGAACACCAAAGAGAAATACGGTGGTCATGGGTGGGGCTATGAACCCGAGTACGGACTGAAATACGTCAAAAAGGTTCAGTCCCTTTATACTATCTATGCCCAAAGTAATAAATACGGCGATAGCTGCCCCGATAACAGTAACGAGATGGCCTGTTTTCCTGATCTTTTTAGAATCGGCTTCCGGTTTGTATTTTTTCACATAAATATCCATCGTAAACACAGTGCTCAGGGCATTCAGTGCAGAGTCAACCGTACTCACCAAAGCAGCAATAAGCACTGCCATGACCAAGCCCTGCATTCCCGGGGGAAAAAGTTCTGTCACCATGGTCATATATGCTTTATCCGGATCATCCAGGTTAGGGAAAAGTACGTAACACAGTATTCCGGGCAGGATAAACAGAGGAACATCCAGTATTTTGAGCCACCCGGTAAAGTTGGCTCCGAATTGTCCCTGCTTTAAATTTTTTGCTCCCAGAACCGACTGTACCATCGATTGATCTGTACACCAGAACCACACGCCCATCACCGGATATCCGAGTAAAATAGCCGGCCAGGGATAGCTTGTATTGTCCGAAGACAAAAAAAGGTTCCAGAATTCGGGTGGTGTGGCATCCTTCAGGGCGCCGATACCACCGGCCTTATCCAACCCGGTAAGAGTAAGTGCCAGTGATACTACAATAAGTAATATCATTTGGAATACATTGGTATACGCTATGGTTTTGAGTCCGCCCGCAATAGTAAAGAAAGCTGCAATAGCCAAAAGGACAATAACGGAAAGCCACAGGGGAAATCCCAATATCTGCCGGATAAGGATGCCCCCGGCAAAGAGGGTAAGTGACAACCAGCTTATAAGAATCGTTATCAAGGTATACCATGCCAGAATATTCCGGGTGGAGTCTCCGAATTTATTGCCCATATAGCCAGGTAGTGTAGTCGTTCCGTCACCGAGATATCTCGGCGCGAAAACAGCGGCAAGCAAGAATATAAACACAAAGGCATACCACGCAAAATTTCCGGCTACGACACCGGTGGTAAAACCTATACTCGCCGATGCTATTAGCATGGAAGGGCCCACATTGGTCCCCCACATGGTAAAACCGATACCAGACCACCGTAGCGAATTCCCGGCCAGAAACTGGTTATCCCCTACGGCACTTTTACTCCTGAAGCTTACCCAGGCGCCAATACCGATCACTATAATGAGATAAATCCCCACTACAATAAAATCGATCGGTTGTAACTTATCGTATATGTTCATTTTTTCGGTTGGTTAACGGCTCTGGTCCAAACCGTATTCTTCCAGCACATCCTTTATTTTCTCCGGTTTGCCTGATTTCAATGATTTTTCCATTGCTTTCAGCAAGGCAACGGTACCGATACCTTCCTTCAGATCGGGATATGCGGTTTCATTGTTGCGTATGCATCCGGCAAAATATTCCAGGTAATTGCGGTATTCGCCGGCATGATGGCTTTTACCCTCAAAAGGGAAATAATATTTGAGTTTATGTTCCCAGGTAATGATACGTTCTTCTCCGGTATTGTCGGTAATGGCATACCGCAGGTCCATATAATCACCCTGACTGCAACCTTCGGTACCGCGGAGTATGCAACTCATTTCACTATCTCTCTTTACAGGTTGTACCGGACCGGTATATGCCCCGGAAACCCGGGCTATCCGTCCATCCGAAGCCCGGAAAATGAAATGCATTGTATCCGGGTTTTTCAGCCCTCCCACTTTACCATTGGCACTCAGCATACCATATCCCATGACCTCCTCCACATCAGGCAGATACCATCGGATAAAATCCACAGGATGGCTCAATCCTCCATACAACCATTGGAACGATGGTTCAAGCGACCAGGGTTTGGCCAGAAACCAGCGATGATCGGCATGATAGTATGCTTCTATGGTAATGAGTTTGCCTATTAACCCGGCTTCATAATCCTTCCACTGCCGTTTCATAGGCTCAAAAAAGCGGCTGCTTTGTCCGACAAATAATTTCAAGTCTTTTTCCTTCTGAAGTTTCAGCAGCCCGGCCGCATCTTTCAGATCGTCGAGCAAGGGTTTCGTACAGATCACATGTTTCCCGGCTTCTAAGGCAGCCATGATATGTGAAGCGTGCAGGTGGTCAGGGGTATAAATGGCTATGGCTTCTATTTCCGGGTTGTCAAGCATATCCTCATACCTGGTCGTATAGTTAGCAAACCCCATTTCTTCACCTCTTTTACGACATAAATCCCCGTTCAGGTCACAGATCTGGACGAGTTCTATTTCTGTACTCATCAGGGCGGCATGCATGGTGCTTCTGCCTTCGCCCAGTCCGAGTATTCCAAGCCGTAATTTTTTACTGTTTGTCATTGTGTTTACACGATTGGTTTGTGTTTTTCCTTCCGGGAATCTCCCCTCTGTCTTTACCTCGGCTAACTCAGTGATCACGTCATCTCCCCTGAAGGGGGAAGGATTATCTTTTTAGCATGTTTACACTTTTTCAAATGCAGCGCCTATTCTTTTATAATATCCGTGTATTCCGGTTCAATCCCTGCATTTTTTCTTATTTCTTCAGATACATCCGGACCGTTATTCTCCCATTCGTTGCCAGGGCCGGGAGTGTTGGAAAAGAACTTGTCTTTTTCCGTCCAGTTATCTTTTATCCTGATATAAGACGACCCTTCGTCCAGATATACATACTGATAGTGTTCCGGTATATGGGCATAAGGGGCTTTCATCAGATCGTATATGGCATTCTCACTGATCTCGGTATTGGGCTGGGCGGACAACGTATACACGCCTCCGACATCGTACATTTGTTTGGCAAAACGGTGTATCCTGTTGGCATGCACCAGGTTATTACGGGAAGCATTCACCGTTTTTGTCCATCCCCAACCGACGCATATTCCCGAATAGTTGACGTCTCTTATTTCGTTGTGCGCGATGGTTACGTTCTGCGCATAGCCCACACTTATACCGACACAACCCCAGTCCTCATTGGTAGCATCGGACACCAGGTTATTGGCTATTCGTATGTCACTTACCAGCTCGCGACGGTCGGAAGGATTATAAGGCAAATGCGCTTCAAAATCGGCATTTCCGAAATAACCTGCCTGTATTCCCGTTCCACCTATATCCCGGAATACGTTTCCTTCTACACGACTATGGTTCACCCCTGTAATAAAATCGACCCCCGTCGCCGCCATATGGGTAAAACGGCACCGTTCAATAGTAATATCATTAGCATATTCCGCCTCCAGGGCGGCAGGCTGTCTTCCTATCCAGGCCTGGTTTTCGAGGGCGGCTTTGTCCGGGGTTCCCGGGGTTTCCAGCTTATATGCGTCGAGAAGATAAAATCCGGCCTGCAGCGGTACATGTCCTTTACGGGAGGGGCGTAACCAGGTAGTATGTGCAAATTCTATCCCTTTAAAAGTAATATGCGATACCGGGCGATCTGCCGAGCCCATAATTTTTGTAATCGATTGCAAAAATGGAGCGATAATTTCGGCTTTTTGCATGTCTTCACCTTCTTCCGGCCAGTAGTATATTTTCCCGGTCTTATAATCGGCAAACCACTCTCCCGGACTGTTGAGCAACTCTATGGCGTTACTGAAGAAAAATGCCGAATTGCCATTATACTCCTTTTTTTCGTCTATAAATGGTGCGGGCCACGGATGCTCGAATTCTATTTTACTCTCGGGCTGCTCAAAAGTAAGTTTGGTTTTGTTGCCGTTTACCTGTACATTCCTGATCCGGAGATTGGCTATGGCCCACCACTGATGAATTATAAATTCCGGGTGGGAACCATTGCCAAACGTAATATCGGGCGTTGGAATCCACAAGGCTTCCTCTTCACTATCTACAGAAAGAATACGTTTCAGTTGACCATCGTTCAGCGTATTGGCCAGCACGGCCTTTTTACCATTTACCCAAAGCTGCCGGAATTGCAGCCAGCTTCCTGCCATAAAAGGTATATCGGCCACCCATACCTTTCCCGAAGCTTTTACAGGAAGACCGGGTACCTGCTGTTCCGGTTTTTTCCAATTGGAGATGATCCGTCCCCCGGAAACCAGCGGATGTGCCCCTTCTGCCGCCTGTATTATCGTAGGGCTGTCCGGGGTGCCGGAATCTTCCGGTCTTATGAGTATAGGGGCATCCGGTCTGTATACGCCGTCCTTGAGAATAATATGTATGCCTCCCTGTATAGAAGGATCATTTAACCTTCGTAACTCCCTTGCCTGTCGCAATGCAATATCAATCGATGCCAGGGGCTTTTCCTCCGTTCCGGGATTCCGGTCATTTCCGTTATTGGCTACCCATATTTCCGAAGACCGGCAATAATTTACTGAAAACAAGGTGCATAACACAGTTGCAACTAATAATAAATGTTTCATTACACAATATGAATTCTATGTGTTCTGCCCAAATTTAAAACTTCCGCAAGTTTCAACTATCCTGTACTTACTTGCAGTTTTGTTAATATCCCGGATTTTGTTCCGGTTTGGCATCAATGACAGAAAACGGAATAGAGCAGATAATCCCGAACGGAGGTTCGCTTCTCCCGGCTTTATATCTTTCGCATGAAGAAGAAATTAACGGATAAAAAAAGTGGTTTCCATATAAAACACGGTTTTTCAAAATCATCGTTTAAAAAATAAAGACATATCCTGTTCTGTCCTGTAAGCCAATTTCACATTGTTATTTCTATGAATATCCGAAAAGTTATACGAATTTTCATCTTGATTTTTAAAAATGAGCATCGAACACACTTTATTTTCAGATACTTACACAAATAAGGGTTTGGGAATACTTAATGCTAAAATCAGCTCTGTTCAGCTACAGTTTGGTGTAGTTCAGCTAAAAAAATTGGATTTTATATTCTTTTTAATGTAACTTTTTAATGGTTAAAAAAGTAAGAAGTATTATTAAAAAAATCTAATTTATCGAAACACAAATACCCTAAATCATGAATTTACACCTACTTAAGATCCTTCTCCGGAAGTGGATCACACCCCTTATCGTATGTTTTACATTCGTTAACGCCCCATATGTCCGTGCACAGGTAAACACGGGCGGAAATGCCTCCACGGCAGACCATCAGAAAGAAATAATCGGGTACATCACCAACTGGGATGCCTGGAAAAGTTCGGCGGCAGGTGTCCCGTCTGCCGGTGCTCTCACGCATCTCAATATCGATTATTCCAAGTATACTATCCTCAACTATTCGTTTTTTGGCGTTGCGGTAGACGGCTCACTGCACAGTGGCGACCTGCGTAACAAAAACATTCACCAGGAAGGCCAGGTACAGCAGCCGGCCGACATATTCTTTACCAGTATCTATGACAGCTGGGATATGCTGTTGCTTTTCGGTGAGATCGAAGCGGTGCATTATATCAGTGAAGATATCAAGACCCGTGCGGAAGCCCAGGGTTTTGTGGTCGAAGTAAACAGCAATACCTGGGAACATCCGGATTGGGGCCTAAGCGGCACCCTGCCCCTGCCCCTCCATAAAGAGGACGGGGCTCCCGGGGTACTGGAACTCGCTCATCAGAATAATGTTAAGGTTATGGCATCTATAGGCGGCTGGAGCATGTGTAAACACTTCCCCGAAATGGCCGCCGATCCGCAGAAAAGAGCAACTTTTATTGCCGATTGCCAAAAACTCATCAATACCGGTTTTGACGGCATTGATCTGGACTGGGAATATCCGGGGCCTTATGCGGGAATGAATTTTACGGGAAGCCAGGCCGATTTTACCAATTTCCTGACCCTGGTACAGGAGTTACGCGCTGCAATAGGTCCGGATAAACTTATCACTGCCGCATTCTCTGCCGACCCGGTGAAAGTCCAGGGGTTCAACTGGTCTTCCCTTTCGGCGACTATGGATTATTTTAACTTTATGACCTACGATTTCAACGGCGGATGGTCGGACATTGCTGGGCATAATTCTCCGTTATATCCCTATGACGGTGCCGAAGCCCCGGATTTCAACTGGCAATCTACCTTAAACGCACTTACTTCACTCGGGGTTCCTAAAAACAAGATCAACTTCGGAATGCCTTTCTACGGCCGCGGGGTGATAACAGACGGCTCCGCCGGGCTTAATATATCCACTCAAAAGAGAAATGAAACGGTACAACCTGACGGTTCTATCGTTACCTGTGCGGATTTCGTAAACTGGCCCAGGGATGTTTACGATGGTACACCAAATTATTTCTTCATTCAGCAAGCCATGAATGCCGGGGGATGGACCAGGCACTGGGACGACCAGGCCAAAGTTCCCTACCTGACCAAGGGTAATTATTTCCTGAGTTATGACGATGAAGAATCCATAACCCATAAATCACAGTTTATTGTTGATAATGACCTTGCCGGGGCCATCGTCTGGACCGTATACGGTGACCTCGAATTCAGCGGAAGTCCGGAAAGTTTCGGTACCAAACTGAAACGCTGGCCTTCCATGGCCTCTCCCCTTATCAATACGGTAAACGAAGCATTCGCCGGGGAAGGCAGCCCACTCCCAACGGCACGTATTACCTCCCCGGAAAGCGGAACAGCTTTCGAAGCCGGTGAAAATATTACCATTGAAGCCACTGCATCGGGAGGTACCATTACCAAAGTGGAGTTTTTTAACGGAGAGGAAAAGCTGGGGGAAGATACCGAAACTCCCTATAGCTTTACCTGGAATAATATTCCGGCAGGTAGTCACAATATCAAAGTAGTTGCCACAAGCGATGCGGGAACCACCGTGTCTTCGGAAAGTATATCCATAACCGCAAGCACGGACTCTGCCTGTCCTAATGATTTCCGTATAGTAGGGTATATGCCGTCCTGGGCGGGGACTGCTGCCGAAATACAATATGACAAGCTAACACATATTATATATGCCTTTATCAATCCGCAGGCATCGGGAGATGGCAGCCTTACGGCCATAGAAAACCCGGCAAAACTACAACAGATAGTTTCCAGCGCTCATGCCAACGGAGTTAAGGTAATGATCGCCGTAGGCGGATGGACCGACCTCAACAATCCCGGGTTTGAAACACTCTCTGCCAATGCCACATCCCGTCAGAACTTTGCCGACAACCTGCTCAGCCTTGTCAACCAGTACAACCTGGATGGTGTGGATATAGACTGGGAATATCCCCGTGAAGGAAACGACCCACAAAATTATGCTGCCATGATGCAAAAACTGGGCGAAGTGATGCACAGCAACGGTAAGCTCCTCACGGCAGCAGTTGCAGCAGTGGGCTATTATGCAGACGGTATCCTGGACAGCGTATTCCCTCACATCGATTTCCTTAACCTTATGGCCTATGACGGAGGAAACGGATCTACCCATTCGCCCTACAGCTATGCCGTACAAACCCTTGATTATTGGCTGGGGCGCGGACTTCCGGCATCCAAAGCCGTCCTCGGTGTGCCTTTCTATGCCCGTCCGTCCTGGAGTTCGTACCGCAATCTCGTAGCCAGCGGAGCCGATCCGAACAGCGATACTTATAATGGTGATTACTACAACGGGCTCACCACCATCCGGCAGAAAACGCAACTGGCAGCAGATCGTGCTTCCGGGATTATGATATGGGAACTTTCACAGGACACCAATGATAATATTGCCATTTCCCTGCTCAATGCCATTCACGATGAAGCTCCGGATGATTGCCAGGGCAACGGAGGAAATCCGAGTATATTTTTTACATCGCCAGCCAACGGCAGTACCGTAACCACCGGTGAACCGGTTACGCTTTCAGCCAATGCCAGTGATGACGGTAGCATTACCTCGGTCGTATTTGAAATAAACGGCCAAACCCTAACCGCTTCCGGAACGCAAGGCTCCTATTCGGCTTCCTGGATTCCACCTTCGGACGGAATGTATACTATAACTGCCACGGCCACGGATAATGAAGGAAACACAGCAAACGCACAACTAACACTTACGGCAGGTTCCGTTTCCGGCTGTTCCGCACCTGCCTGGGAAGCCAACGCCATTTATGTTGCCAACGACCAGGTATCTTATAATGGCGGACTATACAGGGCAAAATGGTGGACCCAGAACGAAGATCCGGAAACACGTTCGGGAGAATGGGATGTCTGGGAATACCTGGGGCCATGTAACAGTGCTTCTATAGCCTTCGGTAAAGAGATGTCACCAGCCGTACTGTACCCGAATCCGTTTTCCGGAACCGCTACGCTGGAAGTAAATCTCAAAGAAAGCGGTAATACAAAAATATTGATGTACAATAATTCCGGAAGGCTTATCCGGAATGTCAGCGAGGGAGACCTTCGTAAAGGCAGGAATGAAATAACCATAGAAGGGTCTTCCCTCCCGCGAGGAGCATATTACCTCAAAATTTTCAGTCCGGATAACAAACCTATAACCATACCCGTAATTAAAAACTAGATGTTTTTATAAATCGGGTGACCCAAAAACTTACATTATGAAAAAAACAGTATATAACATCCTACTTATGTTTTTATTGCTTTATGCCCGGGCAGAAGCACAAACAACCGTTCCCTTTGAGATCAACAACAACTCGCCTTACCCTGACAGTGAACTTTATGTCGCTGTAGTGGGAGAAGACCTTGCAGAACCCAGCCAGCATATCTGGGTAAACACCGCTACGGGTAATACCTTTCCTATGAGCCCGTCGTATAATACGATCCAAGGGCCCGTCGTTGGAGGGAATGCAGGACCGGGAGGAGATGGTAAATATGCCGACTGCTTCACCAGGCTAAGTGATATTCCCAATAAAACAGTAATGATTCCTCCCATCCAGGGATGCCGGGTTTTTATCTCTGTCGGAAGTCCGTTATACCTCTACTTTTTCGGAGCTTCGGGAGCACAGAGAGGATACACTTCTCCCAGTTATACCAATCCCACCGATCCGAATATCGGTATCAAATATGAAATTATAGAGCTTACCAATAATGAATATGGTTTTTTTGGCAATCCTACCAGGGTGGATTCTTACCAATATCCTTTAACCATGAAATTGTACGGTAATAGCGGTTATTATAAAAAAGTGGGAGAACAGGCCACACACAGCGAAATCCTGGCCGCATTCCCTTCGAGCGTACCTGCGGAATTCCAGGGGTGCCTGGACGCGGAGGCCGAAGAAATTACGGCTCCCGGAAAAATTGAGGATTTTGCAGATGGCAGCGTGGGTACTATGCCCAATCCCGGTCCTTATGTACATTATATGAAGCCATATGTCGATGCCGTATGGACCAAATACGCCAATGAAGACCTTATTTTCGATTCCGGGGATGCCGGGGTATGGCAGGGACGTGTTCAGGGAGAACAACTTGTAATGACCGCCGTTTCGGGAGGTTTCCAGGGACGACAAGCCATTATTACCTTGCGCCCTACCACACAGGAAGTATTTGAAGGAAAAGGTGTTCTGGACATGGGTGTACAGGATGATACCACTGACAAACTGGTACAGGCGCAGATTTGTGCCGCTCTGAACAGGCATGTTATTGATATAACTACCCCAAACGTCGGGCAGCAGGATTGGTCGGACGCTTCCGAATACTACCAGGAATCTCCCTGTAATCACTACGCCAAGTTCTGGCACCAGCAGGGAATAAGTATAGATGACCTTTCTTACGGCTTTCCATATGACGACGTATGGGATTATTCTTCTTCCGTACACACTCCAAACCCGCAAAAAGTAGTAATAGGTTTCGGGGATAACAATGGTCAGCAAAATGCTGTGGAAGGTGACTGGCAACTGGTGTGGCAGGACGAATTTACCGATGGTATTGGCCCGGACTGGGTATTTGAAACAGGTAATGGTGCTAATGGGTGGGGAAACAATGAACTGCAATATTATCGCGCGGAAAATGCCAGCGTTCAGAACGGGGCCCTGGTCATTACAGCCAGGCAGGAAAATTTCGGGGGATACGGCTACACCTCAGCCAGAATGAAGACCCAAGGCAGAAAATCCTTTAAATACGGAAGAATGGAAGCTCGTATTGCCATCCCTTCTTCCCTGGGTACATGGCCCGCATTCTGGATGCTGGGCAACAGCATATCTTCCATTGGGTGGCCTAAATGCGGTGAAATAGACGTCATGGAACATATCAATACTTCTCCCAATATACATGGCACCATGCACTGGGAAGACCACAACGGAAACTATGCGAATTACGGAGGAGATACTCCGGCCAATGTTACGGCATATCATGTTTACGCGGTGGAATGGGACGAAAACTATATCCGGTGGTTCCTCGACGGACAGGAATATCATGTAGCCCACATTAGCAACAGCGTTAACGGCACCCATGAATTCCATGAGAATTTCTTTCTGATACTCAATATGGCCATAGGTGGAAACTGGCCTGGTTTCCAGGTAGACAACAGCGCTCTTCCTGCTAATATGTATGTAGATTACGTAAGAGTTTACCAGCGCAATGGCGACGGTGGCGGAGGAGACCCGGGATTTTCACAACATATAGAGGCGGAAAGTTACAGTAACATGAGTGGTGTGCAGACCGAAAACACAACAGACTCAGGTGGCGGACTGAATGTCGGATATATAGATACGGGAGACTGGATGGCCTATAATGCCATTAACATCCCCTCTTCCGGTAATTACACCATACAGTACCGGGTAGCCAGCGAAAGTGGAGGCGGACAATTATCCCTGGATATCAATGCAGGATCAACGGTACTCGGTACGGTTAATATTCCGTCTACAGGCGGATGGCAGAACTGGACTACTGTGTCTCATTCCGCATACCTCAATGCAGGAACACACAATTTTGGTATCTACGCACAGAGTGGCGGATGGAACATTAACTGGTGGCGTATCGTACGGCAATCGACAGCTTCAATCCCGGCTCTACAGGAAAAAGAAGAAGAAAGCATCCTTTACCCCAATCCTACTCCCGGCCATTTACAAGTTAAATTCGATGGAGATAATGCCGGTATTGGCGTATATGATATGAACGGGCGACTCGTTATACCATTCCGGAATGTACAGCCCGGAGAAGATATAGACGTTTCCAGCCTGAAAAGTGGTATATATATACTCAAGATGAATGTCAACGGCGAAGAAAAAACCCGGAGATTTATCCGGAAATAAATTTCATATTAAAAACTGAAAAAGGTTTATGGTTTCTGTTAAGAGTAATGCCATAAACCTTTTTATATTTATCCGAAACACTTTCTTTCCTCCCTCCTCTGCAGTTAATTTCCGATCACAGACAACCCGCAATACCTTTGTATAACATGTTGTTAACAGCATAGACACCCAAAAGAATTCCTGCCCTTCACTATAATGTCTTTAAAAAAAAGAGTATATTTATACTTTTATTTAAAATAAAAAAGAGTAATTTTACTCTAAATATATAATAGAAATGATGAACTACACACTGGTACGAGATGTTATTTCGTTAGTTGAGGACTATGAAAAATCCGCAGACTATCCTGCCTACGGCCCCGGAGTAGAGGGCTTTAAAAAGTGGATTTGCCACCGGGAACAATCCGTATTACTTCAGGATAACGAACCTTACTGGGAAGGCAAAGAAAACGGCCGCGGAGCGGACAGTGTGATTAATACGCTACTGGTACATCTCAACCGTTATGCAAAGACTTATTCAAAAGCCGCTATACACGATTCCGAATTTTCCACCCAGGAAGAATTTATCTACCTGATAAACCTGAAGGCTTTCGGGCCTATGACAAAAATGCAATTGATTAAAAAGAATATTCACGATAAATCGGCGGGAATCAAAATAATTCACCGGCTACTCGAACATGAATGGATCGAACAGAAAACCTCTTCGGAAGATAAACGAAGTAAGATAATTCATTTAACTGTAAAAGGTTCCGAAACCTTGGAAAAGCAAATGCAGAAAATACGTAAAGCAACACAAATAGTTACGGGAAACCTTACCTCTCACGAAAAAATGGAACTCATACGATTGCTCGATAAACTCGACAGGTTTCATCGCCCTATTTATTCTGAAAATATCTCGCCGGGAGATTTACTTGAAAAAGTAAATGCGCAGTATTTACCTGGAAAAAATTGATCCCATGACAATGAAAATCGCTATTATCGGTTCGGGTTTTTCCGGTATTTCCGCCGCCGCTTATACCGCTTCAGCAGGCCATGAGGTACATGTATTTGAAAAAAACAGTACCATGGGCGGGCGAGCGAGACAGTTTAAAACTTCTAACGGCTACGTGTTTGATATGGGGCCCAGCTGGTACTGGATGCCCGATATCTTCGAAGAGTTTTTTAAGGATTTTGATACTACCCCCGATCATTTTTATAAGCTGGTTTCCCTGGATCCACAGTTTGAAATGGTATTTCGTGATGGTATTACCGCTATTCCGGAAAAATACGATGACATGCGCAGGCTTTTTGAAAGTCTCGAAGATGGAGCTGCCCGTAAACTAGACCGGTTTATGGAAGAAGCCAGAATAAAATATGAGATAGGTATGCGGGAATTTATCAACAAACCCTGCCTGTCATGGACAGAATTCCTTTCGTTGAAAATAGCCCGGAATACTTTGAAACTGGATCTGCTCACTAATTTCCGTAATCACGTGCGACGGTATTTCAAAAATCCGAAATTAATAACGCTCATAGAATTTCCGGTGCTTTTTCTAGGAGCTACTCCCAAAGATATTCCTGCAATGTACAGTCTTATGAACTACGGTGGTTATAAACTGGGAACCTGGTGTCCCATGGGGGGATTTTATCGTGTTTGCGAAGCCATGATTGCTGTGGCCGGACAACAGGGTGCACACTTTCACGTGAATGCCGACGTAGAAAAAATACATGTTGTCGATAACCGTGCCCATGCGATAACCGTCAACGGGGAAACCCTCTTATTCGATGCTGTAATTGCAGGATCGGACTATCACCATACTGAAACACTCCTGGATGAATCATATCGTAATTACAGCGAAGATTACTGGCAAAAGAGGATATTTGCTCCCTCCTGCCTGATTTATTATCTGGGGTTTCGTACCCGGATACCAAACCTGAAACATCATACCTTATTTTTTGAAAATGACTTCGATGTACATGCCGATGAAATTTATCGTGACAAAAAATGGCCTTCCAAACCACTTTTCTATGCCTGTTGTCCGTCACAAACAGATGATGAAGTGGCCCCTGAAGGACATGAGAACCTGTTTCTGCTCATGCCCCTGGCCACGGGTATAGAAGATCATGAAGAATTACGTGCAAAGTATTTCGGAGAAATGATCTCCCGCCTGGAAAAACATACCGGCACTTCAAACCTGACAGAATACATCGACTATAAAAAAAGCTATTGCATTAAAGATTTTATCAGGGATTACAATGCCTACCAGGGCAATGCCTATGGCCTGGCCAATACACTAAACCAGACAGCGGTATTGAAACCATCTATAAAAAACCGAAAAGTAAAAAACCTGTATTATACCGGTCAACTCACGGTTCCGGGGCCCGGAGTTCCTCCTTCTATTATTTCCGGTAAAATAGTGGCCAAAGAAATAAATCAACTTAAAAACATACTGGTATGAAAAATTTTTTTGACGAATTATCATTCAAGATCTGCCAGGAAACCACCAAAAAATACAGCACAAGTTTCTCTCTTGGGATACTTGCGTTATCTAATGAAATACGCCCCGCTATATATGCAATTTACGGATATGCCCGCCTGGCCGATGAAATCGTAGATAGCTTTCACGGCTATGACAAGAACTATCTCATGCAACATCTGCGGGAAGAAACTGTCTATTCCATAAAAGAACAAATATCCCTGAATCCCGTTATTCATGCGTTCCAGCAAACCGTAAACCGGTACGGAATAGAATGGGAACTTATAGATACGTTTCTTCGTAGCATGGAAATGGACCTCCGGTCAATCGATTACGATTCCGATCTCTATGATACATACATCCTGGGCTCTGCAGAAGTTATCGGGCTTATGTGCCTGCGGGTATTTGTAAAAGGTGATAAAGAAGAATACCAAAAGCTGAAACCCTATGCCATGAGATTGGGATCGGCATTTCAAAAAGTGAACTTTCTCAGGGACCTGAAACACGATTATAATATCCTCGGTAGAACTTATTTCCCGAACGTCAATATAAAGGAGTTCGATACCGGGGTAAAACTGGAGATCGAAAAGGAGATCGAACAAGAATTCCGGGAAGCCCTGGAAGGTATAAAAATGTTACCCCATTCGGCTAAATTCGGCATATACCTGGCCTATACCTATTATACTTCCCTGTTCCGCAAAATACAGCAGACACCTGCACAAAAGATCATTTCCGAACGGATTCGTATTCATAACGGTAAAAAAATATCGTTGATGATGAGCAGCTACCTTCAGTTTAAAATGGCTATGATATGAAACTAATGTTGCTCATATTTTTTACAACGGTCAATACCTTTTTTGCCGTGAAGCAACAGGAATTTCCCGAAAATATAAGGAAGCGTTACACTATGGCTCCGTTTAATAAGGAAATATGTATGCAAACACTGGATATTCTCGAAAATATAACAAAAAGCAGCAGGCAGACAGCTTACCTGGGAGCTTTCCAGATTATCAGTGCGAAACATCTGTTCAACCCTTTTAAAAAACTGAAGATTTTTTCGGAAGGAAAGAAAAACCTGGAAAAAGCCGTAGCACAGGTACCGGATGATGTGGAAGTACGTTTTATCCGGATGTCCATACAACGGGAAATCCCCGGTATCCTGAATTATAAATCCGATCTGGAAAAGGACAAAAAATTTATTGTGAACAATTATTCTCACATCACTGATACCGAATTACAGGATCTTATTTTTAATTTCCTGAATAAAAATGATATGCTAACCCCGGAAGAGGAAAAGAAGTTAAAGAGATGATATATCAATTGCACAGATCACAACAATTGTATTGTGATATAGAAACTGCCTGGCGTTTTTTTTCCAACCCGGAAAATCTCCCTGAAATAACGCCGGATACCATGGGATTTAAAATAGTCTCAAAACCCGAAACACATAAAATTTATGAAGGGATGGCCATCGATTATAAAGTCTCTCCCCTGTTGGGTATACGGATGCACTGGCAAACGATTATCACCCAGGTCAGTGAAGGCCGCAGTTTTACCGACTTCCAGGAGAAAGGCCCTTATGCGTTGTGGAATCATTTTCACGAGTTCATTCCTAACGAAAAAGGTGTCCTGATAAAAGATACGGTAGACTATAAGCTTCCAATGGGCATATTGGGCCAATGGCTGCACCGCATGATGATAAAGCGCAAACTGGAAGCTATTTTTGATTACAGATACCAGGTCCTGGAAGAGAGATTTAACAGGAACGGACGAAAAAAACAGGTACTATGAACTTGCTTATTGTAGTTATTACATTCTTTACCATGGAAGGTATTACCTGGCTTACCCATAAGTACATAATGCATGGATTTTTATGGGTTTTACATAAAGACCACCACGATAAGAGTCATAGTGGGAAAATGGAACGCAACGATTATTTTTTCCTGATTTTTGCTATTCCGGCCATCAGTATGCTATATTACGGATCTTTAAACGACTTTAGTCCCTGGTTTTATATAGGTCTTGGAGTAACGCTGTATGGTTTTGCCTATTTTTTCGTGCATGACATTTTTATCCATCAGCGTATACGGATCTTCCGCAATACCAAAAGTCCTTATCTGCTTGGCATCCGTCGGGCCCACAAACAACATCATAAGCATACGCACAAAGGAGAAGGTGAATGCTTCGGTTTTCTCTGGGTACCGGTAAAGTATTTCAAAATGTATATGAAAAAAAGATAATATGAAAAACTACCTGTACCTGGCTGTCAATTTTTTCACGATTATTATTTGCTTTATATACGCATTTCACAGAAAAGTAAGGTTCGACAAATATTTTATTCCCTTTCTTAAAGCCAGCCTTTTAGTAGCTGTTCCTTTTATTCTCTGGGACATATGGTTTGCCGCAAACGGCGTTTGGTGGTTTAACGAGCGGTATCTTACAGGGTTCCGGTTATTAAATCTGCCCGTAGAAGAATGGCTTTTTTTTATTTGCATTCCTTTTTCCTGTGTATTTACATACTACTGCCTGGATCTGTTTCTGAACCTCGGGAAAGATCGGTCAAAAGTACCTTATGGGATTTACATGGCCATCTTTTTATGCTTTGGAATTGCGGTAATACACTATGATAAACTATATACTTTTGTGACCTTCTTCACCACAGGACTCTCCCTGGTCTTTTTGAAATTTGTAGTTAAATTTGATTCCATAACCAAAATTACGGCAGTATATGCCGCTTTACTTCTGCCATTCCTGGTAGTTAACGGAATTCTCACAGGTACGGGACTGGAAGAAGCTGTTGTAAATTATAATCCCGAAGATTTCATGAAGATCCGGATACTCACCATTCCTGTGGAGGACGCCGTTTACGGTTATGAGCTTGTTCTGTGGAATATCTTCTTTTTTCGCAAATTCTCGAAAAATATTGAAAACAATGAATAAAATAAACGTATTCTGGTTTCGCAGAGATCTCAGGCTCCATGATAACTCCGGTTTGCACCATGCACTTCAATCGGACAGGAACGTTTTACCGGTGTTTATTTTCGATACGGAGATACTGAAACAATTTACCGACAAAAAAGATCGCAGGGTGCATTATATTCATCAGGTGCTTGAACACATCAATTCGGAGTTACAGAAAAACGGCTCTTCCCTCCTCACCTTTTTCGGCACTCCGCAAGAAGCATTTGAAAAGTTATCGGAACAGTATGACATAGAACGTGTTTTTTGTAACAGGGATTACGAACCCGCAGCATTAAAGCGCGATAAAAATATACATGAACTACTGAAGCAAAAAAATATAGCGTTCCAGGACTATAAAGATCAGGTCATATTCGAAAAAAACGAAGTTGTTAAAAAAGACGGTGATCCGTATACGGTGTATACCCCTTATTCGAAGACCTGGAAAAATTTACTGAAGGAAACGGATTATGAAGCTTTCGATATAAAAAAAGACAATTTCCTTCCCGGAAAGAATAACAAATTCCACACGCTGAAAGAAATCGGTTACGAAAAAACGAATATCACCTTTTCCGTACCGGAACTGAATCCCTCTGTCATAGACACCTATGATAAATACCGGGATTATCCTGCCATGGAACATACGACAAACCTGGGTAAGGATCTCCGGTTCGGCACCATTTCCATAAGACAATGCGTGCGTTTTGCCCTTCAACACAATAAAACCTGGCTTGACGAACTGATCTGGCGGGAATTTTTCATGCAGATACTATACCATTTTCCGGAAGTGGTAAACCGCTGCTTCAAGGAAAAATACGAGCGGATAAAGTGGCGCAATAACGAAGAAGAATTCCAACGCTGGTGCAAAGGCAAAACAGGATATCCTATCGTAGATGCAGGTATGCGCCAACTGAACCAAACCGGGAGCATGCACAACCGTGTGCGGATGATCACAGCCAGCTTTCTCACCAAACACCTACTTATCGATTGGCGTTGGGGAGAAGCTTACTTTGCGCAAAAGCTACTGGATTATGACATGGCAGCCAATAACGGTAACTGGCAATGGGCAGCCGGGTGTGGCTGCGATGCGGCCCCGTATTTCCGGGTATTCAGTCCGGAGGCCCAGACCAAAAAATTTGATAAGGACCTCAAATACATTCGCAAATGGTACCCGGACTATGATTCCGACCTGTCTAATCTTCCCATAGTGGAACACAGCTTTGCCCGAAAACGCGCCCTTGAAGCTTACAGAAAAGGATTGCACGAGAAGGATTGACTTCCTGCCGCAAAAAAACGGTATAACCGAATAACGTTAATTCGTTCCTAAACAGCTTTTGGTTACTTCCCGTATTGTCATAATTTGTTTAACTTTACTCATACTACATATTCAACATAAAAAAGTTTTTTTTAAAAGAAAATGGCAATAAACCGGGAATACACGAGTAACTATAAGAAAATAGGTTTTTTACCCGTATCGAAGCTTACCCTGGATGAAATAAACGATTCGTTCTATACGGGCTACATCAAAGTGTTATATCTCCCTGTGGGCTACGAACTGACCGTAGATTTTACGCATTATAACATCCGTAAACCTTCGCTTTTCTTTATAAACAGTAACCAGTTCATACGCCTGGACAAGGCCGGGGAAGAGCAGGGTTACTTTATGTATTACAACCGTGATTTTTATTGTATACAGATCCACGATGCCGAAGTAGCCTGTGACGGTTTGTTGTTCAACAACATATACCAGGTTCCTGTCACCGAATTGTCTCCTAAGGAAAATACAATTATTCTCGGTCTATACGAACAGATCCGTGAAGAATTCGAGTTACAGGCTTCCACACAGGAAGAAATGCTGCGCATTTACCTCAAGCAGATTATTATCCGTGCCACACGGCTCTGGAAGGAGCAGCAACTGGGAAAACTAAACAACGAGCCAAACCAGGAAATCGAGTTTTTCAGGGACTTCAGCCGCCTTGTCGAAATCCATTTCCGGAAAAAGCACAGTGTTGCCGATTATGCGGATATGCTCGGTATAGCGGCCAAAACCCTGTCCAATAAATTTAAACGTCACGACCTGCCCCAACCTAATGAAGTAATAAAAGACAGGATCATCCTCGAAGCCAAAAGATTGTTGAATTATACGGGACTGAGTGTAAAGCAGGTAGCTTATGACCTGGGCTATGAAGACCCGGCCTATTTTAACCGTCTGTTCACCAACAAAGTGGGAAGCAGTCCGGCCGTTTTCAAGAAAAAATACTCAGAAGGGAAAAAAGTACAATCAAAATAGACTTTTAGGTATTTCCGACGGCTTAGGACGACTATATCTTTGTTCCATCAAAATAAAAGAATGTTTAACTATTAATGAAATAAACCATGAAACGTAAAGCACAAGCCGTATGGAACGGCAGCATCAAAGAAGGAAAAGGACATCTTACCACCGGTAGTACTGTCCTGGACAAAACCCAATATTCATTTAACAGCCGTTTTGCCGAAGGTAAAGGCACTAATCCCGAAGAACTTCTCGCCGCAGCTCACGCGGGATGTTTCACCATGAAACTGAGTCTGGATCTCACCGAAGCAGGATATGAAGTGGAAGAACTGAGCACTTCCTCTACCGTAACCCTCGACAACGGAAAAATCACAAAATCCTTACTTCAACTCCAGGCTAAAGTTCCCGGGATTGACAACGATACCTTTCAGGACATCGCCAAAAAAGCCGAAGAAACCTGCCCTGTTAGCCAGGCCTTTAGTTTTGACATAGAACTCGAAGCCAAACTTGTATGATATTGGATTGCAGGTTCCAAGTTGCAGTTACAGTTACAAGCTTGGGTCCCTTAGCAGCCGAAGGGCAGGTTACAAGTTGCAGGTTTGTACTGCACAGAGCGTAGGTGGCTGAGTGCCCAGGCGCAGCGAAGGGTGTATCGAAGCTACCGGGTTACAGGTTACAGGTCCGGAGAATTATAAATACAACTGGCAACAGCCAAACGGATGGCATCACTGTCAGTCTCCCTACACCTCCAGGATGGACAGCCGCCCTGAAAAGGTACACCTGTCTTTGCCGCCGGACCGGCATATCGTATTCCCGGCCGGATGATCCGGAGCCGGTTTTTGCCATTTAAGGGATTGCGTATACGCCGAACCGGGTTGGGTTAGCCGCATACCCATCCCCTTAAGCCGTAAACGTAACCAGGTTTGCTGCTTAAGCAATTGCTTTTGATTTCATAAGCAAACCGGTTAGCGGTCAACGGAACTGCGTATGCGGCAAACAGGATCCCTTACGATTTCGTACCCATTCCCTTACGCCGCAAACGTAACCCGATTAGCGGCTAAAGCAATTGGGTGTGATTTCACAAGCAACCCGGTTAGCGGTCAACCGAACCCCTTAAGCGACAAACGTAACCCGGTTAGCCGCCTAAGCAATTGGGTGTGATTTCACAAGCAACTGCTTAAGCACTCAACCGAACCCCTTAAGCGGCAAACGTAACCTGGTTAGCCGCTAAAGCAATTGCGTAGGAATTCACAAGCAATTGCTTTAGCGGTTAACGGAACTGTGTATGCGGCAAACAGGATCCCTTAGGATTTCATACCCGTTCCCTTAAGCGGTCAACGTAACCCGGTTAGCGGCTAAAGTAGTTAAGTAGGATATCATAAGCAACCTGGTTAGCGGCTAAAGGAAACAGGTAAGCCGCATACCGGGTCCGGTTCGGCGTATACGCAATCCCTTAAATGACCGTTTTCCGGGCTTAAAAAAGGAAAGAAACGGAGCGTTTTTTCGTGGGTCCCGGTACAGGAGTGTATAGAAAAGAAACACGCTCAGAATGACTACCCCGGTCTTCTGAAAACAGGCAGAACTTTGAAAACCTGTCCGTACCTGGTGAAGTAGCAAGGCAGGTGCCATTCATACCATTCAGATCGTCACGTCATAAAAAAGTGTGGAAAGCTATGGGGTATAAGAAGTTCAAAGAACATATATTCATTTTTAGCGGACATTAGTGCCCTATTAACTCAATAACTCCGAACTCATCTACTCCAAAACTCCTTAACTTTCCATCGCCCCAGAAACTCTCTGCATATCATCCGCTTACCCTGGAATAACACCCCCGTAAATACTCTTTATTAAAAATAAATAAGTATTTTTATAAAAAAAAGTGACCTTTCCCATATATAATGTGTCTAATCCTAAAAAAGGTTTGCTCTTTACCTGGCTATGAAGAGAAATCATCCGATATCAGATGTGGAAAACATCACCGATGAGGTGCTTGTTTCACGGATAGTACAGGTAAATGACACCTATTGGTTCGGGATATTGTATGACAGGTATGCACGTATCGTTTATTATAAGTGCCTCTCCTTTACAAAATCCGTAGAAGAGGCACAGGATCTGACCCATGACATTTTTGTTTTGCTTTTTGCCAAACTGAAAACTTTCAGGGGCCAATCCAGATTTTCGACATGGTTGTATTCTTTTGTCTATAATTTTTGTGTAAACCATATGCAACGGAACCTGAATAAATACAGGCAGGTGTTTGTCCCTACGGATGACTTTACCGGTGAAACAGCCGAAATAGAAGATGAAGTCATCCTCGAACTAAAAGAAGATACTTTGAAAAAGGCCATGGAAGAGATGGATCCGGACGATAAAATGATCCTTTTGATGAAATACCAGGATGATTTTTCGGTAAAAGATATAAGCACAACCCTGGAAATAGGAGAAAGTGCGGCCAAAATGCGCCTGAAACGGGCTAAACATCGCCTTATCGAATTGTACAATAAAATAATTGCGTAAATCAGTGGATAATCCTTTCAAAAACATAATTCATGACGAGGAACTACCCAAATCCCTTAGAGAGAAGGTAATGGATGACGTTGCCCTGATAAAACTCTCCCTGGACATGGCAGACCTCATAGCTGTAAAATATCCGTTGACTGCAAACGAGATATTAAAAATTAAAGACAAACCAGATAAAAAATAGTTTACTGATCATGGAAAATAAGCTTGATTCCAATATACTCGAAACGCTTTTTGAGCTACTTTACCATATTGTTCCCCAAATATTATGGGCGGTTTTCTTTATCTTTTTGGGATGGATAGTTTATAAGCTGAGAATTCGTTTAAACTTTTTTCTTTTTGATGGGTTTGAACTTTTTCAAAGCTAACACAATAAAAGCAAGATAGTTAAACCCTGTCCAGCTTGCCACGGTGGTGTCAAACCTGTTTAGTAATGACCGGAAACTGTCCATCCAGGCATTGGTTCGCTCGATGGCATATCGCTGGTCATAAAGTTCTTTGTCAAAATAGTCATCTCTGTCCTTGTCACTGTTACGCCTGTTGAAACAGATATTGGCATTGATTTCCTTTTGGGCACAAGCCTGTCGGAAATCCTTGGAATCAAAGCCCGCATCAGCATTGAGGAACAACCCATCCACACGGAGGTCAGCATCTTCCAGAGTACCAGTGACTACTTCGAACTGCACCTCAATGTTATACAGGTCGTTATGATTGCCGGCAACAGGTTCAGACATAGCTAAAGGTAGTCCCTGCCTTTCGCTAAGGTATAGGGCATTGGTGGTTTTGCGCTTCTTACGGCCTTGGTATTCCACTTGTTCCCCGCCCCTGATGGCCGAGGTGTGACTGCCATCCAGGTCCACACTGGAAAGGTCAAGTTTTGATTTATGGCGGTTGAGGAAGCTCACCCAACAGTCTTTCCAAAAACCGCACAAGCACCATTTCCGGTAATGGTAGTAAACCGATTGCCAACTTAGCACTTTACTGTCAAAAAGGGCTTTTACAGGCACTTGATGCCACTGCACACCGGTCTTGAGCTTGTAGAGGATGGCGTTAACAATCTCAACCAATGGAACGGTCGGGGCAAATCCTCGATGAGTTTTAGGTATGTAAGGAACTATTTCCAATTCTATCGTATCTTTGTCAAGTACAGAGTACATAAAGGGTTGGTTT
>NZ_JBRKIS010000006.1:0-125429 GCF_052983315.1 Sinomicrobium endophyticum | reverse complement strand
AAACCAACCCTTTATGTACTCTGTACTTGACAAAGATACGATAGAATTGGAAATAGTTCCTTACATACCTAAAACTCATCGAGGATTTGCCCCGACCGTTCCATTGGTTGAGATTGTTAACGCCATCCTCTACAAGCTCAAGACCGGTGTGCAGTGGCATCAAGTGCCTGTAAAAGCCCTTTTTGACAGTAAAGTGCTAAGTTGGCAATCGGTTTACTACCATTACCGGAAATGGTGCTTGTGCGGTTTTTGGAAAGACTGTTGGGTGAGCTTCCTCAACCGCCATAAATCAAAACTTGACCTTTCCAGTGTGGACCTGGATGGCAGTCACACCTCGGCCATCAGGGGCGGGGAACAAGTGGAATACCAAGGCCGTAAGAAGCGCAAAACCACCAATGCCCTATACCTTAGCGAAAGGCAGGGACTACCTTTAGCTATGTCTGAACCTGTTGCCGGCAATCATAACGACCTGTATAACATTGAGGTGCAGTTCGAAGTAGTCACTGGTACTCTGGAAGATGCTGACCTCCGTGTGGATGGGTTGTTCCTCAATGCTGATGCGGGCTTTGATTCCAAGGATTTCCGACAGGCTTGTGCCCAAAAGGAAATCAATGCCAATATCTGTTTCAACAGGCGTAACAGTGACAAGGACAGAGATGACTATTTTGACAAAGAACTTTATGACCAGCGATATGCCATCGAGCGAACCAATGCCTGGATGGACAGTTTCCGGTCATTACTAAACAGGTTTGACACCACCGTGGCAAGCTGGACAGGGTTTAACTATCTTGCTTTTATTGTGTTAGCTTTGAAAAAGTTCAAACCCATCAAAAAGAAAAAAGTTTAAACGAATTCTATCACTTAATGAATTGAAGATAGAAAAGCTCTCCGGCATATAGCCATGTTTATATACAGAAGTCAGATAAAAGAGATCACACTATATCATTAAAAATGATTAAATTAGCCATACGTGAAAGCTAAGCTATGATAACAATAGATTCCATAAAACAACTTATCGTTCCTGTTCTGAAAAAATATAATATCAAACGGGCTGGTATCTTTGGTTCCTATGCCAAAGGTGAGGCCTCAAACGCAAGTGATATAGATATACTGGTAGAACTGGATAGTAAAATCAGTCTTTTGGAATTTGTCAAAATAAAACTGGACCTGGAAGACATCCTGAATAAAAAAGTGGATTTAGTGGAATATCGTGCTGTAAAACCAAGATTGAGGAATAAAATTTTATCCGAAGAAAAGAAAATTTATGGCTAAACAAAAACGGAGGGACGAACTGGTTTTTCTCGAAGATATTTCAGAATGTACTCATAAAATCATGGAATACGTTAAAGATATATCCGAAGATGAGTTCTGCGCTAACACGGAGAAACAAGATGCAGTAATAAGAAGAATTGAAATTATAGGTGAAGCCGTAAAAAAAATCTCCATACAAACAAGAAACAAATATCCCAAGGTTCCCTGGCGCGAAATTGCCGGAATGAGAGATGTGGTCATTCACGAGTATTTTGGTGTATCTCCGGATTTGGTTTGGAACGTAGCTACTTCGGATATTCCTGTTCTCAAAAAACAAATAGATAAAATCATCGAAGAAAACTCCAAATAATTACCTTACGGAATAGACTATCAAGACCCGATCATCTAATACCCTTGTACCAATTCACCTAAAACTTTATTCCCCTTGCCGCGTATCTGCATGATTACCTGTTTTTTATCAAAATCAAACTGTAAAAGTCCGAAACTGATATCCGAAACCACTTCCCCTACCCGGTACGGATTGTACTCGGAGGTAAATTGCGTATAAGAGTGTGTTAACCCGCTGCTGGTAAAATCCACCAACGGATAAGAAAGACCCGGTATTTCCGCCCTGGAAAATTCGGATATGTGACGGTCTCCCGAGAGGAGGATCACTCCTTTGGCCCCGGAATCGGATATCTGTTGCTGTAACCTGTCCGTTTCATGCGGAAAATTGGCCCAGGCTTCAAAGCCGTGCTCCCCGGACAAAAACTGGATACTACTTACGATCAGGTTAAAATCGGCATCCGAACCGGCAAGTTCCTTTTCCAGCCACTGCCATTGCCGCTCTCCGAGCATCGTGCCTTCGTCGTAAATTCCGGGTGTATATCGCTTTCCTTTTTCCCGCGATTCCGTAAGTCCGGACCGGAAATACCGGGTATCCAGTACGATTATCTTTATTGTTCCTTTCGGCGTTTTCAATATTTCCGAATGATACACTCCTTCCCTATTTCTCCGGGGATCGTTTTCAGCCACTCCCATAAAGTCCAGAAAGAGTTGTTGGCTTCCCTGTTTGGCGTGAAATTCTTCTCCCCCGTCATTCAATCCGTAATCGTGGTCGTCCCAGGTGCCCAGTATTTTTGTTTTATTTCTCACTTTCCTGTAGTCCTCCTGTGCCAACTGGTCTTTATAATGCTCTTGCATGACCTCCATATTGTCCGTATCCGAATAGATGTTATCCCCGCCCCATATCCATACTGCCGGATCGTTCTTCAACACTTCTTTCCAAAGTACATTTTCCAGCCTCTGGTTATTGCACGAACCGAAAGCAATGACATAGTCCGTTCCGGAAATTACAGATACCGTTTCTTTTGCAGATTGACATGCTATAAAGAAAAGGGGCAACAGGAATAAAAATAATCGTCTCATTTATTCGTTATTTTCAGGAAAAAACAAATGTACGATATGTCGTATTAACCGAATGTTATACTTTTCACGGCAAACGGCCTGGCACTATGGATAACTTCGGGTTATTTTTGACAAAAAATCGGGATAAATCGTATCTTAGCCCCTTATGAATACAAACATACAAGAACTCGAGGAAGTACTTGCCTCGCCAAAGAACATTGTTATTGTTCCGCATAAAAATCCGGATGGAGACGCCATAGGTGCTTCCCTGGCCGTGTATCATTATCTGAATCTTCTGAGGCACAATACCGTGGTTATCTCTCCCAACGAATACCCGGATTTCCTGAAATGGATGCCGGGGAGCGAGAGTGTTTTGAAATTCGATACTAAAAGAAAAACGGCGAAGACACTTATCGAAAATGCCGATCTTATTTTTACACTCGACTTTAATTCACTGGACCGTGTTGAAGATATGAAACCGTCCCTGGCAAGCAGTAAGGCCGCCTTTGTAATGATAGACCATCACGAACAACCGGACGATTACGCCACATACATCTATTCCGATCCGAAAATGGGATCTACCTGTGAAATGATCTATCATTTTATAGACACCCTGGGCCATCGTGACAAAATAAATAAAGATATAGCCACCTGCCTTTACACCGGAATTATGACGGATTCCGGATCGTTCCGTTTTCCTTCCACTACAAGCATCACCCACCGGGTGGTTGCAGATCTTATGGACAGGGGGGCGGAAAATTCAGATATACACAGCGCCGTTTATGATACCAACGGACTAAGCAGGCTGCACCTTCTGGGTTGCGCATTAAAAAATCTCGTGCTCCTGGAAAAATACAACACCGTATATATTACCCTGAGCAGGAAGGAACTGGAGCAATTCGGCTTTAAAAAGGGAGATACGGAAGGTTTTGTGAATTACGGACTATCGCTCAAAAACGTTCGGTTTTCGGTAATATTTCTCGAAGATACCCAGGAAGATTTTATCAAGATCTCCCTGCGCTCCGTCGGAGATTTCTCCGTTAATGACTTTGCCAGAAAATACTTTAACGGCGGCGGGCATATTAATGCCGCGGGAGGAAGAAGCGATCTTTCTATGGAGGATACCATTCAAAAGTTCGGAAAACTGCTGGAGGGATATAAAAAGGAATTGACAAAATGAGGTATGGCAAAGAAAACATAATGAATTTCCTGAGGGCCGGGGCATTATGCCGGTCTTTCTGTGCCCTACTGCTATCCGTGGTCATGTTCACGGGGTGTAAAGAACCCGAAGCCCGAAGGCCCGTAGCCGTAAAAACGGGGGAATTCTTCCGGAAATCCGTGGAGCGGAATAAGGAACTGCTGGAGAGAGAACAGCAGCTCATCAAAGAGCTTATACAAAAAGATAGTGCACATACCTATATTGCCTCGCCAAACGGCTATTGGTATTATTATCAGCAGAAGGACAGTAAAGGCACCTATATGCCGCAACCGGACGATCTCATACTCATTAACTACGATATCCGTTACCTGAACGACAGCATTATTTACAGTAAAGAAGAGATCGGGCCGGTTCGTTTTAAAGTAGACAAAGAAGACTTGTTCCCCGGGCTCCGGACTGCTGTAAAACTATTAAAAAAAGGGGAAACCGCTACTTTCATGTTCCCTTCTTCCCTCACTTTCGGATATCACGGAGATGAAAACAGAATAGGGGTAAACGTTCCCGTAAAAAGTACAATAACCCTGCTGGACATACTGGAAACCGCCCGGGACAGTATGGCGACAACAGAGAATGTTCCTCAGGATGTACAATAAGTTTATCTAATTATCGAAAGTTTAAATAAATTCATAAAATTTACAACGGAAAACCAAATTTACAAACATTAATATCCATGAAAAAAATCAATGTAGCTTTTTTGCTTCTTGTCCTGATTACACTGGGGTGTAAAAGTACCAGGCACGCGGATCTGGGAGACGGTATTTTTGCCGACATAGAGACCAATAAAGGAGAAATGGTCCTCCAATTATACTACAAACAAACCCCGGTAACGGCTGCTAACTTTATCTCTCTTGCCGAAGGGACCAGTCCCTTTGTATCGGACAGCCTTAAAAACAAAAAATATTATAACGGCGTCACCTTTCACCGGGTTATAAAAGATTTTATGATACAGGGCGGAGATCCGTCCGGTACCGGTAAATTTGGTCCCGGGTATAAATTCGAAGACGAAATCGTGGATACGCTAAGTCATGACAGCAAAGGAACGCTTTCTATGGCCAATGCCGGACCGGGCACCAACGGCAGCCAGTTTTTTATTACTCATGTTCCCACACCTCATCTGGATGGAAGACATACGGTATTCGGTAAAGTCGTGGAAGGCCTGGAGGTTGTAGATACCATTGCCTATGTAAAAACCTCTCCCGATGGCAACAAGCCCCTGGAAGATGTGGTTATGAACAAGGTGACCATTATCCGGAACGGTAAAGAAGCCAGAAAATTCGACGCTGTTAAGGTTATGACGGAATATTTTGATAAGATCAACAAACGGGAAGAAGAAGCTAAAAAAGCAGCCCAAGCCCTGGTTCGGGAGTTCGATAATCAGAAAGGTGAAGCGGAAGAACTGCCCAGCGGATTGAAAATATTGTACCTGAACAAAGCGGAAAACGGGGAGAAACCACAGGAAGGTACATATGTAAAAGTTAATTATGCCGGGTTCCTGGATACCGGGAAACTGTTCGATTCCAACGACCTGAGTATAGTGGAGAAATTCGGCACGGTAAACCAGGTTCGTAAAGAAAAAGGCGGATACGCTCCCTTACCCATGCTTTACGGGCCGGACTCTCCCCTTATCCCGGGCTTCAAGGAAGGACTTTTACAGATGAACGTGGGAGACAAAGTAAGACTCTTTATTCCTTCTCACCTCGCGTATGGCGAAGCGGGAGCCGGAGGAGTTATCCCCCCGGATGCCGACCTTGTTTTTGACGTAGAGATCACGGAGCTCGCAGAATGATCCCGTATATTCTATAAAATTCTAAAGGTTGCCTGATAATTCAGAGGCAACCTTTTTTATTTTCCGGCATCCATACTACAACCAAAAACGTTACACCATCCCAAAAATGCAAATGGTATTTTTCCGGGAAAACCATTTATTACTGACACCCTGTTGTCAGACAGTACCCTTATCTTTGAACCAGATAATAAACGAACAAAACCTTTATACCAATATACCAAATTATGAAAACTGCTATCTCTTTGCTTACACAGAACTATGTCAACTACAATCTCTGGGCTAATACAAAGCTCGTGGAATGGCTGAGAACAAAAGATGAAGACCTTGTGAAACAACATGTTCCTTCCAGTTTTTCCGGGATCGGGCCTACTTTGGAACATATCAGGCAAACCGAAAGATACTGGCTATCTGTTTTAAAGAAGGAACCTCCAAAAACTTATGAAGAAGTTAAGGGAACACTGGAAGATACCTTTACGGGAGTTCTCAAACAATCTTCAGAATTTGCCAACTATATCCATGCATTGGCGAAAGAAAACATAGAAGAAAAAATCCTTATTGAAAGCCCGTGGTTCCGTTCTGATTTTCCGGGCTTCGAATATGTAATGCACTGCGTTAACCACAGCACTTATCACCGGGGACAGGTTATTACCATAGGCCGTAACCTGGGTTTTACGGATGCACCTATGACAGATTATAACTTTTACAATGTCGAAAAACAATAACAGATCATAACTGAAAAGAGGCCTTAAAAGCCTCTTTTATTTTTTATACTGTATCAGCTGGACAACAATCTGTAATGCATATCTTCCGGGGTCCGTATTTCTATGTAAACCTTACCATTCTTTTGGAGTCTGCCCACCGTAAAGTCATACCCTGAGAAATCGCCCTGCGGTGATTTCCACCGGTATCCTTCCCACGGGCTTCCGAAGATATTGTCAGATGAACGAACATCCACTTTTTCCCTTTTCATCATGACCTTACGATCGTTCGAAATAAATTCACCTGTAGCACAGTCTACGGCAAAGGAGACCGAATCACGCTCCGGAACAAAGGTTATGATATCATCTTTACATATTACCGTGTATTTCTCTTTCCCGGTATATATAACCATTTCGTTGGCCCCCTCCGTATCTCTGCCGTTAAATATTTTTTCCGCCTGTTCTCCGGACAATGTGACTTTTGTTGTGTTTCTATGTCCAGCATAAGGCGGGGTTTGTCGGATTTCGACAGTACGTTGCTGTTCCTTTTTACTGAAGTGGACAACGGTAAAAGCATGTTCTCCTTCGGGAAGGATCTGTTTAATGTCCTCCGTGATTTTCTGACCGTATCCGGACAAAAAGACTGCCATGCTCAACAGAATGAATATTTTCTTTAACATCGGGTCGATTGTTTTTTGTTAGATTATAAATATAACCGTTGCAAAGCAACAATCACCTGTTTACAGTGTTAAAGATCAGTTAACAGACTCTTTCCGGACTACTTCTCCTCCACTGATTTCCAGGACGTGACCTACACAATCCGGAATTTCCCCGCTGTAGTGCGATACGAAGATCATGGTAGTACCGAGCGTATCACATATTTGGTTGAGCAAGGCTTTAAAATACATTATCTGCTGCTCATCGAGCCCTTGCAAGGGTTCATCCAGGATAAGCAGGGAAGGGAATTTAACCAGCGCCCGTGCCAGCAGTATACAGCGTTGTTCCCCGAGTGACGCATGGGCAAAAAGACTTTTTTCCAATCGTTCCAGTCCCAGTATCTCAAGCCATTGCATGGCAATGTGCAACTGGTATTCCGAGGGCTGTGTTACGAGCCCTACCTCATCGTTGAACCCGGATACAATAACATCCAGGCAACTCAGGGTACTGTATACCTCCCGTCCGCCATCGTCTATCCCCGGGATCGTATTGAAAATTCCCCTGCCCCGTAAGAAATAAAGGTGAAGCTCGGAGGATACGAAACCTATTTCCTTTTTAATATCCCATATATTCTCTCCCGTCCCCCTTCTGCGGTCAAACAGGGTAAGCTTGTTGTTATATCCCTGCGGATTATCGGCTGTGATCAGGCTGAGAAGCGTTGTTTTCCCGGCTCCGTTGTGCCCTACCAGCGCCCATTGCTCTCCGCGCTTTACCTGCCAGTTGATCTCTTTGAGTATATGCTTCCCCCCCAATCTTACATTAACATCTTCCATATCCACAATTATATCGAAGGTTTTCTTTTCTCCGGGTACCTGTAACATATCAAGCAGGGAGCCATTGGGGGCAGATATTGCTTCTACCGGAGAAAAGGTATACGCTGTTCGTTCCGTGAATTTCTTTACCTTCCCTTTTTCCAGTTCCAGCACCTTATCTGCCAAAGCAGGGATCTGGTTTGCCCCGCATATCCATACCAGGGTGGTCGTTTCTGACAGATCGAGCAAAAGATCGTCCAGTCGCTTCCTGGAATGTATATCCAGTCCCACATAGGGCTGATCGAGTATTAAAATCTGTGGTTTCCGGAGCAGGACGGCCGCCAGTTGGGTGCGCTTTCGTTCCCCGTTACTTAGCTGTAAAAGTTTCCTGTCCGCAATATGAGTTATCTCCGTGCGTTCCATAGCCCGGTTCACTTCTTCTTCCGTAGCCCCGGCATCTTTCCGGACACGGTACAAATATTCACGGACATCGGGCATGCCGGATGTGTCCTGTGCCTCGTAACGCTGACTGTAATGTGTATTCCCCCTGCCGGAAACGGAGAGGAACTGGTCCTGCTGCTCCACCATTTGCACGGCAGACACTTTTATCTTACACATTCCGGAAGTCGGTTTAATTTTTCCCGCAAGCAACCTGGCCAAGGTAGTCTTACCGGCCCCGGAAACTCCTGTAATAGCCAGGTTCTCTCCTTTTTTTAATTGAAAACTGATCGTGTCCAGTACAGAAAATCCCTTTCGTACCAAAGAGATTTCTTTACAATCCATTATCGTATCATATGTATCTCCGGCCATAATGCCTTTCTTATTTTTTAAGATCAATCTTTTTCCAGGTTCAATGTATCACTTTTCGGAAATACAGCATCGTTTTGTTTCTAGGTTTACCGATACTTAACCAAAAGAACAGATACACAACCATCTCAATTACAAAAACATAAACCTCTTCTCTCTACAATAACAATTTTATGAAAAAAATTATTTTCCTGTTGACATAGGGCTGTCACTACCTGTCGTTTACTTTGTAGTATAGAAATTTAAAAGCTAAACATCATGGAAAACAACAATGCTCAAAGCACCACACTTACCGCTCCTGTAATTCATTCGGAAAACTTTCTTGAACACTGGCAGGGACATCGCAAATTAACCCGCCGGGTTATAGAAGCATTTCCGGAAAAAGAACTCTATTCATTCTCCATAGGAGGCATGAGACCTTTTTCCGAACTCGCCATGGAATTGATAAAAATAGCCAGACCGGGAATAGAAGGTGTAGTTTCCGGAAAATGGGAGAATATGGATGATATGCCTACACCAAAGACTAAAAAGGAAATCCTGGAACTCTGGGATCAGGTAACCGAACAGATAGACACTTTATGGCCGCAAATAACCCCTGAGCGCTTCCAGGAAAAAGACCTCGCTTTCGGAATGTATGAAAACAATATTTACGGCACCCTGCTTTACTTTACAGACAACGAAATCCATCATCGCGGACAAGGTTATGTTTATCTCCGGGCATTGGAAATAGCTCCACCTCCGTTTTGGGAAAGGTAACCCCAGCTTTCCTTTAGCATATAACAAAGTGGTTTCGCACCACTTTGTTTGTTTTTATATGTTAACGACTGTCATCCATTTTCAGTTTTTACTGTACGCGGAAAAATCGCTTGTTAACCGCATCTTTCCCGGACAGAAACACTTCGGCTATTCCATCAATAAAATACGAGTACCAGTCCTACTCTTTAATCGTCTCGCGAATCCTATATCTCCACTTATATTCAGCAGGTTTATCATTATTTTAAAAATGTTTAAAATAACCCTTTGTCAATTCCCAAAGATTATTTAGTTTTGCCTACCCTTTTGAGAAAAGGATTTCTTTAACAGAATGCGCTCGTGGTGAAATTGGTAGACACGCTGTCTTCAGGCGGCAGTGCCGTAAGGTGTGGAGGTTCGAATCCTCTCGAGCGCACCGACAAAAAGAGACCGTTTTGAATATTCAGAACGGTCTTTTGTTTTTCTGTTATTTTAGTATTGGCGGTCACATTTATCTCGCGCATTTATCTTTTATAAAAAATATAATCCGTTACCAGGGGTTCCAGCCCGGAATCCCGGAAATTCATAGCTATCTGTCCGCGGTGATACGTAGAGTGATTGACCACGTGAAACAGAATATTGCAGATGTTGTTCGAATACGGGGCTCCCTTACTGGATTTATAATCGATAATTTCCGAAAAATCTCTTTGTCGCAGTATCTTTCCGGTAAGAATATGGTTATCTTCATTTACCTTTTCCACCAGGCTCGCCGGGATAGCTTCCCACACTCCGTAATCCGGGGCTACTCCGCTCAACCGGGCATTCCACACGTGATGTGCCGTTAATATATGGTGAAATAGTTTTTTGCTTTTGTCGGGCACGTTTTCCCCGGCCGAGAGAAAAGCGGTTATCCATCTTTTGTTGCAGTCCAGGTTATACGCAAACAATTCCGAAAATAATGATTCCATGTATTTGTATTGTCGGGGTTATATACATATCAAATTTACATATTTCTCCGGTATTGTCCGCCTACTTCAAACAACGCTTCGGTAATTTTCCCAAGGGAGCACACTTTCGTAGCCTCCATCAACTGTTCGAAGATATTACCGTTTTCTACAGCCGTGTCCTGAACTTTTTCCAGTTCTGCCTTCACTCTTTTTCCTTTGGCCTTTTTCAGGTTCTCCACCGTTTGTATCTGCAACTGTTTTTCCTCTTCGGTAGCCCGTATAACTTCCCCTGGAATTACGGTGGGTGAGCCTTTGGAACTCAAAAAGGTATTCACCCCGATAATCGGAAATTCCCCGGTATGTTTCAGGTTTTCATAATACAGGCTTTCTTCCTGTATCTTACTGCGTTGGTACATGGTTTCCATGGCCCCGAGAACTCCTCCCCGTTCCGTAATACGGTCGAATTCCATAAGTACGGCTTCTTCCACCAGGTTTGTCAGTTCTTCTATGATAAATGCCCCCTGAACAGGGTTTTCGTTCTTTGTCAGTCCAAGTTCTTTATTGATTATGAGCTGTATGGCCATTGCCCGGCGTACACTTTCTTCCGTAGGTGTGGTTATCGCCTCATCGTAAGCATTGGTATGTAACGAATTACAGTTGTCGTAAATAGCGTACAATGCCTGTAACGTGGTACGGATATCGTTAAAATCGATCTCCTGTGCGTGAAGGGAACGTCCGGAGGTCTGAATGTGATATTTGAGCATCTGTGCCCTTTCGTTGGCTTCGTACTTATACTTCAGGGCTTTGGCCCATATTCTTCGTGCAACACGGCCTATAACAGCATATTCCGGATCGATACCGTTGGAAAAGAAAAACGACAGGTTAGGTCCGAATTTGTTGATGTCCATACCCCTGCTCAGGTAGTATTCCACATACGTAAAGCCATTGGCCAGCGTAAAGGCCAGCTGTGTAATGGGATTGGCCCCGGCTTCCGCAATGTGGTATCCCGAGATGGATACGGAGTAAAAATTACGCACGTTGTTTTCAATGAAATATTCCTGTACGTCTCCCATAAGACGCAAAGCGAATTCCGTGGAGAAAATACAGGTATTCTGCGCCTGGTCTTCTTTGAGTATATCGGCCTGTACGGTTCCTCTTACCTGGGATAGTGTTCGTTGTTTTATTTCATTATATACTCCTGCGGGAAGCACCTGGTCTCCCGTAATTCCCAGCAATAAAAGGCCCAGGCCGTCATTGCCTTCGGGCAGTTCTTTTTTTCCTCCGGCAGCGTTGTATTGCGGTCTTGGCAATCCTTTATCGTCATAAACTTCCCGAAGTTTTTTCTCCACTTCCGCTTCAAGACCGTTCTCCCTGATATATATCTCACATTGCTGATCTATTGCGGCATTCATAAAGAAACCGAGCAGCATGGGTGCCGGGCCGTTGATGGTCATACTTACCGAAGTTTTGGGATCGGCCAGGTTAAACCCGGAATACAGTTTTTTAGCATCGTCCAGGCAACAGATAGAAACCCCTGCATTGCCTATTTTACCGTAAATATCCGGGCGGTGCCCGGGATCATTCCCATATAGGGTCACCGAATCAAATGCCGTGGAAAGCCTCTTGGCATCCATCCCCAGGCTTACATAGTGAAAACGCCGGTTGGTACGTTCCGGCCCGCCTTCCCCGGCAAACATCCGGGTAGGGTCTTCTCCTTCTCTTTTAAACGGATACAACCCCGAAGTATATGGAAATTCCCCTGGTACGTTTTCCTGAAGCACCCAGCGAAGTATATCGCCCCACGCCCTGTATTTGGGCAGCGCTACCTTGGGTATCTGCGTATGTGACAGCGATGGTGTATGGGTCTTAATGCGTATTTCCCTGTCCCGTACTTTAAATATATATTCCGGTTTTTTATAGCGATCCGTTTTGTTTTCCCAGTTACATATGGTCTCCCAGTAATACGGGTCCAGTTCCATTTTCACCCGGTCAAATTCGGCCAGTAACAGTTTCAGGAATGACTTTCTTTCCGCTTCTCCTACCCTTTGCATCAATTCATCTTCGTCCAAACCGGATTTAGTAATCAGGGAAAACGGATCGGTTTCCTCCACAACACTGCAAACCGCCATACATATACCGTAAATCTTTTGCGCTATTGCAGCCTGTTTTTCCACAATTTGGTCGTAATTCCTGTTGTTATCTGCTATTTCAGACAGGTAACGAATACGTTTAGGTGGAATTACGAATATCTTCTCGCTCATTTCGTCGTGCCGCTCAAAGGAAGATTTCAGGTCTGCCCCGGTTTTCTCCGCTATCTTATCCATTACATTTTTGTAGAGCATGTTCATACCGGGATCGTTGAACTGTGAAGCAATAGTACCGTAAACAGGTAATGTTTCCGGATCGGCATGCCACAACTGGTGGTTCCGCTGGTATTGTTTCTTCACATCGCGAAGGGCATCCAGGGCACCGCGTTTATCGAATTTATTGATAGCCACCAGGTCGGCGAAATCGAGCATATCTATTTTTTCGAGTTGTGTCGCCGCTCCGAATTCAGGTGTCATCACATAGAGGGAAACGTCGGAATGATCGAGGATCTCCGTATCGGACTGCCCGATCCCGGAAGTTTCCAGTATCACCAGATCATACCCGGCTGCTTTGAGTACATCTGCGGCTTCGGCAATATGCCTGGACAGGGCCAGGTTGGACTGCCTAGTGGCCAGCGAACGCATGTATACCCTAGGATTATTAATGGCGTTCATGCGAATACGATCGCCCAGCAGTGCTCCTCCTGTCTTTCGTTTGGAAGGGTCAACGGAAAGTATACCGATGGTCTTGTCCGGAAAATCTGCCAGGAAACGGCGTACCAGTTCATCTACAAGACTCGATTTTCCGGCACCCCCGGTTCCGGTAATCCCCAGTACCGGCACCATCTTACTCCCTTTTCCGGGAGTAAATCTTTTTTCGAACTCTTTATGGTTATTTTCCGCAAGGGAAATAAGGCGTGCTATGGTATTTATATTTTTATCTTTCAGCGTTGGTGCCACTTCCTGCCCGTTCTGAAAAGCGGGAGAACGAAAATCGGCTTTTTCCACCAGGTCGTTGATCATTCCCTGCAGTCCCATCTCACGGCCATCATCCGGAGAATAGATACGTGTTATCCCATATTCGTGCAGTTCCCGGATCTCTTCCGGCAGGATGACACCGCCCCCGCCACCGAATATTTTTATATGACCCGCCCCTTTTTCCTGAAGAAGGTCGTACATATATTTAAAATATTCATTGTGCCCTCCCTGGTAGGAGGTCATGGCTATGGCGTTGGCATCTTCCTGTATGGCTGTATTCACCACTTCCTCCACGCTGCGATCGTGTCCGAGATGAATAACCTCTACCCCGGTTGCCTGGATAATGCGCCGCATGATATTGATAGCCGCATCATGCCCGTCAAACAGGGAAGCTGCAGTAACTATCCTTACTTTATTCTTTGGCTTGTATGTTCCTGTGTTCACTTTTCTATGATTTAAAATCCGTTAGTCCCGACGAGTAACGGAATGTTATGCACAAAACCGGTACAGGCAGGTGTATTTTTCGGCAACTTCTGTTTCATTTGCAACAAAAGCTCCCATTTAGTTGTGCAATTTACGGATTTATTAAAAAAAATACTGTTTTTAAGAAGATTTGTAATTTAAAAGCAATGTTAAAAATCCTTGTCATTTTTGACTTAATTTAGACTTCACATAAGAGCTTGTTTAGAGCATGTTTAAAAAGGATTGATTGTAGCGAGCCTGCTTGCCGGCAGGCAGGAAATGATGATTTTTGCTCCATATGAAGGCTTTTTTGCTCCCGATGATTATCGGGAGCATAGCCGTAGCTATGGGGCGAGAAAAAGACAGGACCGAACGTTAAGAAAACAGCCAGTGGCTGTTTTTAGTGGAGGGGCCAGGTGGCGCGTCGGCAACAAAAAGGGCATTTTTTTAGCCAATTGAATTCTTTTTAAACATGCTCTTAAACTGGTTCTAAAGCTCCGAAAAGGTATGAACAAAATTACATTACTTATTTCCTGCAGGGATACACAGGGTATTATAGCTGCGGTAACACGTTTTATTTATAAGAAAAACGGGAATATCATTTATATTGACCAGCATGTGGATATGGACCACGGCGTATTTTTCATGCGTCTGGAAAGCCAGTTTGACGAGTTTTCGGGTATGCTTGAGGACCTCAGAAAGGAATTCGGGCATCAGATAGCACAACAATACGGTATGGCGTGGGAAATATACACCGATGACCATAAACCTAAAATGGCCATATTTGTTTCCAAATACGATCACTGTCTGTATGACCTGCTGGGAAGGTATAATTCCGGGGAACTTTACGTGGATATTCCTTTTATTATAAGCAATCACAAAGATCTGAAACCTGTGGCAGACAGTTTTGGCATTCCCTTTTACCATATACCGGTTGGGGCGGATAATAAAGAAGAAGCGGAAAAAGAACAATTACACTTGTTGCGGGAAGCCGGTGTGGATTTTATAGTATTAGCCAGATATATGCAGATCGTGTCGGAAAAACTGCTAAATCATTATCCGTATAAGATCATCAATATCCACCATTCTTTCCTTCCGGCATTTCCGGGAGCAAAGCCTTATCATTCGGCCTTTAAACGGGGGGTTAAGATCATCGGGGCCACCAGTCACTATGTCACGGAAGAACTGGATGCCGGGCCCATCATAGAACAGGATATTGCCAGGGTAACCCATGCTCATTCTATTGAAGACATGGTAATGAAAGGCCGGGATCTGGAAAAAATAGTACTGGCTCGTGCGGTTAAGCTCCACATCTCCCGAAAAGTAATGGCTCACAATAACAAGACTATTGTTTTTTCATAGTACATTTGTTTTTATTCTCTTTTATAAAACAAATACTACATGAAAAAAGCAATCTACGTACTAGGTATTTTTTTAATTTTTTCCTGTGCGGAACTACAACAGGTGGTAAACCAATTGCCTGGGGCATCTACACTCGGAAATGAAGAAATTGCTTCCGGACTTCGGCAGGCCCTCAATTTTGGCATTGAAAAACAGGTTACCAAGCTTACAGCCCAGGACGGCTTCTTTAAAAACCAGATGGTAAAGATTCTGCTGCCCGCCGAATTACAGAAAGTAGACAAAACCCTGAGGGACGTCGGTTTGGGCAACCTTGCGGACGAAGGACTGAAAGTGCTTAACCGGGCTGCGGAAGATGCGGTTAAGGAAGCTACCCCCATATTTGTGAATGCCGTAAAAAACATCACTTTCAGCGATGCCAAAAATATTCTTCTGGGGGCAGATAATGCTGCCACCGCTTACCTTCAGAATAACACGGAAAAAGAACTTTACAGTAAATTTTCCCCGGTTATCCATACCTCACTTTCCCGGGTTGGCGCTACTGAGGTATGGGGTAACATCATTAATAAATACAACACTCTTCCCCTGACCACTAACGTAAACCCCGACCTTACGGATTACGTTACCCAGGAAGCACTTAAAGGAGTATTTACCATGATCTCCGTGGAGGAAAAAGAAATCCGAAATAAAACCACTGCCAGGACAACCGACCTATTAAAACGTGTTTTTGCTCTTCAAGATCGTTAAAAAAGACCTACCCCCTCAACAAACAAGGGGGTATTTTATTTTTTTAATATCCCGCGCACTATATCACCTATTATTTTTATTATCTACACACTAAAACCCCTTAAAAAATACACATATCACAAATACGTGTTGCAAAAAATACTTTTTCTTTGCAAAAATGTTCAAAAACCTAACAATAACTAATTTAACACCATTTAAAATGTTAATTATATATTAATTAGATACTTTACATCTATTTAATTTAATAAATTGCTAATATAAAATTAACGCGAATGGAAATTTAAATCCTGAATTTTGTAGTGTTCGTGTGAACTTTTATTAATGATTATTTGAGTTAGTTAGTTTAGAAAAAGGGGCTTATCAGTCCCTTTTTTTTATTTCATGCGGTTTTGCAGTAACCAACCGGGTGGTTTTAGTCGGTGGTTTCGATATAATTGCCTATCGGCAATCACTCAAGCAGAGGTGGCTGAGTGCCCCAGCGAAGCGGAGGGTGTATCGAAACAACCGGCATGAAACCCGCCCTTCTCCAGGAGCGAATATTGTTACAACCTCTCTCTCAGCATTTTGAAGTAATCGAAAGCTTTTACAAGACGGGACCCGTACCAGCTAAACATCTCTCCGTCTACAAAGACTGTCTTGGCATGGTGGGTAAAACGTCCGACTTCAAATGCGTGTTCTTCTTTGAAAGGGTAAGGTTCCGATGAGAGAAAAACCAGGTCCGGGTCTCCTTCCAACCGCATTTTCTTTAATTCCACCACGGGGTAACGCTCTTTATTTCCGTATATATTCTCAAAGCCGTTCAGGGTGAGCAGGTGGTCTATAAAAGTATTTGCCCCTGCGACCATCCAGGGTTCGCGCCAGATAAAATAAGCTACTTTCAGTACAGGTTTATCCGCTATGTATTCCCTGAAATCCCGGAGCCTGTATTCTATTTTATGGATTATACGGGATGCATCCGTCCGGCAGGAGAATATTTCCCCATACTGCCGGATCAGCTCCAGGGAATCTTCTATAGTGAAAATATCCGAAACGTGTACAGGGGCAATTTTTTCGAGTTCCTCCACCATCTCCCGGGTGTTTTCCTCCTTATTGCAGAGGATAATGTCCGGTTGCAGTTCCCGGATGCGGTCAAATTTTACCTTTTTGGTTCCCCCGACTATAGTTTTTACGGATTTGAAATGATACGGATGTACACAGAACTTCGTAATGCCTGCAACTTTATCTTCCAGTCCGAGATCGAACAGCAATTCCGTCTGGGAAGGCACCAGGGATACAATGCGCTCCGGCGCTTTTTCCAGAATAACTTCCCGCTGTAACTGATCTTTAACCGTCAATGAAATCCGATTTGAATTTATTTATCCAGGCATAACAGCAGCCATTACTGCCTGCATCTTCTCTGCTTCTGCTTTTGCGGCTTCGGCAAAATTCATTCCGCCAGAGGCGTATATAATACCTCTGGCCGAATTAACCAGCAAACCTATATTATCGGTCATACCGTATTTGCAAACTTCTTCCAGGCTCCCTCCTTGTGCGCCAACACCGGGCACCAGCAAAAAACTGTCCGGCACAATACGCCGGATATCTTCCAGGTATTCCGCTTTGGTAGCTCCTACCACATACATCAGGTTATGGCTGTTTTTCCACTTACCGGAAGTTTCCAGTACCCGTTTATACAACTCCTTACCCTCCACATCTTTTGTCTGAAAGTCAAAAGCTCCCTGATTGGAAGTCAGGGCCAGCAAAATGGTGTGTTTGTCTTCAAATTCCAGGTATGGTTCCACGGAATCTTTCCCCATATACGGGGCTACGGTAACCGAATCGAACCCGAGATCTTCAAAAAAAGCTTGGGCATACATGGCAGAAGTATTGCCGATATCCCCTCTTTTGGCATCGGCTATGGTAAACACCTCCGGATGGTTTTCATTCAGGTAATCTATTGTCTTCCGCAGGGCTTCCCATCCCTTAATCCCGTAGGCTTCATAAAAAGCAATGTTGGGTTTGTAGGCTACGGTTACATGACTGGTAGCATCGATAATTGCCTTATTAAATGCAAATATGGGATCTTCTTCTTCCAGCAGGTGTGCGGGAATCTTTTGCAAATCTACATCGAGTCCCACACAGAGAAAGGATCTTTTTTGACGTATCTGTTGTATCAGTTCTTGTGTTGTCATGCCGTATCGTATGATTAATAAAATGCCGCACTTCAAAATACTTGCGGTGCGGCATCACTGTTTTATATATTCTTATATTTTCGCTTGTTCAACGGAATTTATGCTTTGCTTAAAATACGTCGCCTTCTTTCAGTTTTTCGGTGTTTTCGGCGAGTTTTAATTCTTCGATGATCTTGCCGATGTCCCCGTTTATAATATTCTGAAGGTCGTAGAGTGTAAGTCCTATCCTGTGATCGGTAACCCTTCCCTGCGGATAGTTATACGTCCGTATTTTGGCGCTCCTGTCCCCACTGGAAACCATACTCTTCCGCTTCATTGCATCGGCTTCCTGTTTCTTGGCAAGTTCTCTTTCGTACAACCGGGAACGCAAAACCTTAATCGCTTTTTCGAGGTTTTTATGTTGGGATTTTTCATCCTGGCAACGCACTTCTATCCCTGTGGGAATGTGCTGTAACTGGATTGCGGAATAAGTTGTGTTTACAGATTGCCCTCCCGGTCCGGTGGATGTCGTACGGATGATCTTCACATCGCCCATATCCAGTTCCACATCAAATTCTTCTGCTTCGGGAAGCACCATCACGGTTGCCGCAGAGGTATGTACCCGTCCCTGTGTCTCGGTTTGCGGCACACGCTGTACGCGGTGTACCCCTGCTTCGAATTTCAGGTTTCCGTAAACATCCTCGCCGTTAACTTCAAATATAACCTCTTTAAATCCTCCGGAAGTCCCTTCGTTAAAGTCCACTACATTTACCTTCCATCCGCGGCTCTCGCAATACTTGGTATACATGCGGTACAGGTCGCCTGCAAAAATGGACGCTTCGTCACCACCGGTACCCGCACGGATCTCCATCATGCCGTTTTTAACATCTTCCGGATCTTTGGGGATAAGCATGTATTTTATTTCCTCCTCCATCCCGGGGAGTTGCTCCCTGGCCTCTTCGAGCTGCATTTTTGCCATTTCCACCATTTCGGCATCGCTACCGTCGGCAATGATCTCTTCGGCTTCGGCGATATTATCCAGTACGGCCTTATACTCTTCCCTTTTATCCACGATACCCTTCAGGTCCTTGTACTCCTTGTTCAGTTGCACATAACGCTTCTGGTCGGCTATGATATCGGGTTGTATGATAAGGTCCGAAACCTCATCAAAACGCTGTTTTACTATGTTTAACCTGTCTAACATTTGGATTTACGATTTTAGATTGACGGTCGGCAAACTTCCGGCATTTGGTTCCCGTGCCCATCGTCAATAAACCTGTGGTTCATTCGGTTGGCAAAATTACGATATTTTTATCAGACTAATATTCGAACGTCCCGAATTCACTTTCTATAGTAAGTTTTTTATGGTCCGCGGCTTCTACTCTTCCAACGACCTGTGCATCTACACCGAAAGACTTTGAAACGGCAATGATATCTTCTGCTATTTCCTCATCTACATAGAGTTCCATCCGGTGGCCACAATTAAACACCTGGTACATTTCTTTCCAGTCCGTCCCGGATTGCTGCTGTATAAGCCGGAACAGCGGAGGAACTTTAAAAAGGTTGTCTTTTACGATATGCAGATTTTCTACAAAATGGAGAATCTTGGTCTGCGCCCCACCACTGCAATGTACCATGCCGTGAATGTCCCGGGGAGTGTATTTTTCCAATATTTTTTTAATGACAGGCGCGTAGGTCCTTGTGGGAGACAATACCAGTTTTCCAGCATCCAACGGTGATCCTTCCACCGGGTCGGTAAGTTTTACCCCGCCGGAATATACCAGGTCGGACGGAACGGACGGATCGAAACTTTCGGGATACTTTTCCGCAAGGTACTTGGCAAACACATCATGCCTGGCCGAAGTAAGGCCATTGCTCCCCATACCACCGTTATACGCTTTCTCGTACTTTGCCTGACCGAAAGAAGCCAGTCCCACGATGACATTGCCGGCTTTTATATTTGCATTGTCTATAACATTTTTTCTCGGCATCCTGGCGGTTACCGTGGAATCCACGATAATAGTCCGCACCAGGTCGCCTACGTCGGCGGTTTCTCCTCCCGTCGCATGTATTTTAACTCCGAACCCGGCGAGTTCGGCTATGAGTTCTTCCGTACCGTTTATGATCGCAGAGATCACTTCACCTGGTACCAGGTTTTTATTCCTTCCTATAGTGGAAGACAGCAATATATTATCTGTAGCACCTACGCACAACAGATCGTCTATGTTCATAATGAGTGCGTCCTGGGCAATCCCTTTCCACACGGAAATGTCTCCGGTTTCTTTCCAGTACAGGTATGCCAGGGACGATTTGGTCCCTGCCCCGTCCGCATGCATGATCAGGCAGCTTTCTTCATCGTTGGTGAGGTAATCGGGAACTATCTTGCAAAAGGCTTTGGGAAAAAGTCCTTTATCGATATTTTTTATAGCATTGTGCACGTCTTCTTTAGAGGCCGAAACGCCCCTTTGGGAATATCTCTTACTTACCGAAGAACTCATAAATAATGTTGTTTGGCGCAAAAATACATAATTTCAGGCTGATCACGATCGATTTATTGCGGATTTCATCTGCGGATTTTCACAAAAAAACGGGGAGAACCTGCTTTCGCAAAATCTCCCCGTAAGGCAAAGTTTAAGATAAGATTATTTGATAAACAGGAGTTCCCTGTATTTGGTAAGGGTCCATAACTCGTCATCTACGAGCAGTTCCAGTTTATCGCAGTGATATCGTATTTCATCAAAGTACGGCTTCACTTTTTCGCAGTATGCTTCCGCTTTAAGTTCGGCACTGGTAATAACGTTGGCTTTTTTACGCTCTTCAGTCATGGCTGTAACCTTGGAATTGATCTCGGCAATGTGCTCGGAAATCTCTTCGATAAGATCCAATTGCTCAGACGCCACTTTCTTGAAGTCGGTACCGAAAACATCCTTGAGCCCCTTAACGTTGTCAATGAGGATGTTCTGGTAACGGATGGCTGTAGGAATAACGTGGTTTCGTGCAATATCGCCAAGTACACGGCCTTCTATCTGCACTTTCATGGTGTATTCTTCCAGTTCTATTTCGTGTCTCGCTTTTACTTCCACCTTGCTCATTACCTTCATTTCTTCGAACAGGGAAATAGCTTTTTTGGATACCATGGCTTTAAGTGCCGGCGGTGTTGTCTTATTATTACTAAGCCCGCGGCGTGCAGCTTCTTTTTCCCAGGAAGCACTATATCCGTCTCCTTCGAAACGTATTCTTCTCGATGATTTGATATACTCGCGAAGTACATTGAATATAGCCTCGTCTTTCTTCAGTTTCTTCTTGGCGATGAGGGCATCTACCTCCTTCTTGAATTCGATAAGCTGTTTCGCTACAATAGTATTGAGGACTGTCATCGGCTTACCACAGTTCGCTTTGGACCCTACGGCACGAAGCTCGAACTTATTTCCTGTGAAAGCAAAGGGAGAAGTCCTGTTACGATCGGTATTATCCAGTAATATTTCCGGAATTTTCCCTACGACATTCAGTTTAAGGTCGGTTTTTTCCTCGGGAGACAGTTTACCGGTAGACACATCTTCCAGTTCGTCCAGAACCCTGGTAAGCTGTTCTCCGATAAATACCGATATAATAGCAGGGGGCGCTTCATTTGCACCAAGCCTGTGATCGTTAGTTGCCGAAGCTACAGAGGCGCGGATCAGCTCTTCATATTCGTTTACCGCTTTTATAGTGTTGATAAAAAAGGTAAGGAATTGCAGGTTTTTCATCGGGGTACTTCCGGGCCCCAACAGGTTTACACCGGTATTGGTTGCCAGTGACCAGTTGTTGTGTTTTCCGGAACCGTTAATGCCAGAAAATGGCTTTTCATGGAAAAGTACTTTAAAGTAATGCCTGTCCGCTGTTTTGTCCATCACATCCATTAACAGGGAATTGTGGTCCACAGCCAAACTTGCTTCTTCAAAAATAGGCGCAAGTTCAAACTGGTTCGGCGCCACCTCATTGTGACGTGTTTTTACCGGAATCCCCAGTTTCATGCATTCGATCTCCAGGTCGCGCATAAAGTTCACCACCCTGTTAGGGATAGATCCGAAATAGTGGTCATCCAGCTGCTGTCCTTTTGCTGCGGAATGCCCTAACAGCATTCTTCCGGCCTGAATAAGATCCGGTCTTGTATATGCCAGAGCCTTGTCCACAAGAAAATATTCCTGCTCCCAGCCGAGGGTTGCGGTAACTTTGGTTACGCTCTTATCAAAGTATTTCGCAACGTCGGTGGCTGCGTTGTCTATGGCCTGTAATGCTCTTAAAAGCGGCGCTTTGTTATCGAGGGCCTCTCCCGTATAAGCCACGAATACCGTAGGAATGCAAAGTGTCCCTCCGTAAATGAATGCCGGAGAAGTAGGGTCCCATGCCGTATATCCCCGTGCTTCGAAAGTATTACGGATACCTCCGTTGGGAAAGCTGGATGCATCGGGTTCCTGTTGTACCAGCTGACTTCCGTCGAATTTCTCCATCGCCATTCCTCCCCCTATGGTTTCAAAGAAAGCATCGTGCTTTTCCGCAGTAGCTCCGGTAAGGGGCTGGAACCAGTGCGTGTAGTGTGTGGCATTTTTGGAAAGCGCCCAGTCTTTCATCCCCGCAGCAACCTGGTTTGCAATTTTCCGGTTTATTTTTTCTCCAAATTCAATGGCGTTCATGACGCTGACAAAAGCTTCTTTCGTCATAAATTGCCGCATCGCCGTTTCGTTGAAAACATTTTCTCCGAACAACTCCGAGCGTTTTACTGTTTCCTGCACCGGAATCGCCGTTCTGCCAAAAGTTTCCTGTATAGCCTTAAATCTGATTGTTGCCATATTACTTTGTTGGTTATTGTTTCTGTTCTGTTTCTTTTTTCGTAGCTATTATTATATTTCCCTTTTTCACAGTGTACCATCTGCATCTGTACAAAAAGGAGTTTTACTTACACCTTATTATATATACAAAATTATTCCCTCCTTACATTTTCCGGATTTTAATCTCCGAAACCACTATCTCCCACTTTTACGTAAAAATCATCCGGCGTTCATTCTCTCCATTTTTGGATTTGCACCCAAATATATAAAAATACCGCAACAAAAATGCCTTTTTTCTGAATACCCCCTGCAACAAATACCGGTTTGAACAAAAAAAACTCAATCCGTTATATTTAAACCCCTCGATACCACAATCGAACACTTTTTTGTTTTAAAATTAAACAACTTTAAAGATTAATTAAAAAGACATGTTTTAAAGTAAATTATACTCAATAACCCCCTGTAAAAAATAGGGTATAATCAAAAATTAATTGTTACAAACTCTAGACCCCCTTCTAAAATCGTATAGTATTAAAAAAATTATTAATTTTACACCACTATACCGACGTAGATTAGTGTTCAATTTAAATTATGAAATGATATGAGCAGAGCTAAACTTGAGTACATTTGGTTAGATGGTTATGTACCGACGCAGAGCTTGAGGAGCAAGACAAAAATCGTAAGTGATTTTTCCGGGAAACTGGAAGATTGTGAAATATGGTCTTTTGACGGTTCTTCAACAGAACAGGCAGAAGGTAACTCTTCTGACTGCTTGCTAAAGCCCGTTTTTATTTGCCCCGATCCACAGAGAAAAAATGCCTATCTGGTAATGTGTGAAGTGTTGAATCCTGACGGAACTCCGCACGTCTCTAACGGAAGAGCTATTATAGATGATGATGATAATGACTTCTGGTTTGGTTTTGAGCAGGAATATTTCCTGTGGAATCCCGAAACTAACAAACCTCTCGGTTTCCCAGCCAATGGTTATCCTGCACCACAAGGACAATACTATTGTTCCGTTGGCGCCAACAACGCTTATGGAAGAGAGATCGTAGAAGAGCACCTGGACGTATGCCTGGAAGCCGGACTCAATGTTGAAGGTATAAATGCAGAGGTTGCTGCCGGACAATGGGAGTTCCAAATATTTGCCAAAGGCGCTGCCGAAGCCGGTGACCAAATATGGGTAGCCCGCTATTTCCTCGAAAGAATTTGTGAAAAATACGGTATTTCAGTAAACTGGCATCCGAAACCGCTCGGTCAGCTCGACTGGAACGGAAGTGGTATGCATGCCAACTTCTCTAACTCTATATTGAGAACTTGTGGTGATAAAAGCGCTTACGAAAGCATCTGTGAAGCATTCCGCTCTGTAGTAACGGAGCACATAGAGGTTTACGGAGCTTATAACGACCAACGACTTACCGGTAAACACGAAACTGCTTCTATCACCGATTTCAGCTACGGAGTGTCTGACCGCGGTGCTTCTATCCGTATTCCTATAGGAACCGTAGAACGCGGGTGGAAAGGATGGCTGGAAGACAGGAGACCGGCATCTAATGGTGACCCCTATAAAATTGCAGCAAGAATCATTAAAACGGTAAAATCCGTTGAAGTAAATAACGCTGTTGCCGTATAAATTGCAATAGTGAATAATTCTGTTTTTTGTGTATAATTAAAAACGCCGGCTAACTTTCTTTGATTGCCGGCGTTTTTTACATTTTATCAATGCCTTCTTTTGCGGTACAACTACAAATCTGCAAATGAATTACCACAAAAAAACACATTACATTGGCATCTGCTACACTCCGGTGTAAAACCTAAAGCTAAGCCGTCCAACACCTGTTAAACTTTTTTTAGGAAGATTATAACGTCATATAAACAAAGGCTATATAAAAGCCCAGCAGGATAATTCCTTCCAGTATTCCCAATCGCATTTTCTTAGGTATAAATACCATAGGCAATATTATCAATGCATACCCAAGCATCCAGTAGAGATCGCTGTTTATCAGCCTTTCATCTTTTGCCTGTATAGGAGTTATCATCGCGGTTATACCGAGTACCGCAAGTATATTAAAAATATTAGACCCTAAAAGGTTTCCGAGCGATATGGCTTTTTCTTTTCGCAATACCGCCATTATAGAAGCTGCAAGTTCGGGAATACTGGTACCTATGGAAACCACGGTAACCGCAATTACCCGCTCACTTACCCCATAATGCCCGGCCATACCCACAGCCCCGCGAATCAATAACTCCGAACCTCCCCACAATGCCGTTCCCCCGATCAGCAGGAAAAGAAATATTCTTCCTGTTCCGGGAATTTTATCCGCCATCTCGGATACCTCATCAGACACCTCATCTTTACCTTTACTGCGGAACATCACCAGGATAAATAATATCAATAACCCAAATAATACCATCCCTTCCCATCGTTGTATGATACCATCGAAGAAGATAAAACCGTAAAGCACGAGAGACGCCAGCATCATAAAAGGCCAGTCCATTTTATAAAAACTCTTCTGAACGGTGATTGCGGAAAGTATAACCGTTATTCCGAGTACCAGCCCGAGATTGGCTATATTGGATCCCACTACATTACCCAACGCTATATCCGGAAATCCGTCGAGTGCGGACTTAACACTTACAATTAATTCAGGGGCCGAAGTAGCAAAGGATACTACAGTCATTCCTATTACCATCCGGGGAATATGAAGCCGTAGCGACATACCAACAGCAGCACGAAGCAGCCAGTCCCCACCAAATACCAGTAAAACTAACCCTATAATTATAAATGCAATATTCATATCTGCTTTTTTAACCAATTGCGAATATAAGGTTTTTGTCTCTAGGGTAAAACAGGAAGGAGGTATTTGCCAGGACAAGCGCATCTTAAAATCCGAGCATTTTCCTGGTGTTTTTTAGTTTTGGAATTGGAGGTATTATTTCTTTGTTACAAGTTGCAGGTTTGGGCATTAGGTTCCTTCTAAAGTATTTGCCCGGAACACTGTCATTTATCTATATTTACATCGTCAAAAAAATGCTATGAGATTCAAAACGGACCCTTTTGTACTTGCTCTTATATTAAGTGTTGTTACTGCTTACTTTTTTCCCGGGGCGGGAATTGAAGGAAGCGGTTTTCCTATAAAAACCATAAGCAGTATAGGTATTTCTCTCATTTTCTTTTTTTACGGATTAAAACTCAGTCCGGACAAAATAAAAAAAGGACTGAACAACTGGAAGCTTCACCTGGTAGTACAATTGTCTACCTTTGTCCTCTTCCCCCTGCTTGTTCTGCCTTTTTATGCCTTAATGCAAAATACCGAACAGCACACCTTATGGCTTGCTGTTTTCTTCCTGGCTGCACTTCCTTCCACCGTTTCTTCGTCCGTAGTTATGGTATCTATGGCCAAAGGCAATATTCCGGCGGCAATATTCAATGCCAGCCTTTCCGGGATTATCGGTATACTTATCACCCCTCTGTGGATAACCCCTTTCCTGGAACAAGCGAATACCGATATAGATTTCGGGCATATATACACGCAGCTGGCTATTGAAGTGATTATTCCGGTAATCCTGGGAATCTTACTCCAACCCCTGGGCGGGAAGATCGCTAACCGGTACAGCAAACAACTCAGTTTTTTTGATAAGAGTATAATTCTGCTTATCGTTTATAAAAGTTTTGCAGGATCTTTCCATTCCGGGATCTTCAGCCAGATACAGTGGTACGACATACTGCTCCTGATCGGCATAGCTCTGTCCCTTTTCTTTGCGGCTTACGGACTTATTTATGTTCTCTCCGGGATACTCGGTTTCAACCGTGAAGATCGTATTACGGCACTTTTTTGTGGCTCCAAAAAATCCCTTGTTCACGGTACTGTAATGTCCAAGGTCCTGTTTTCCAAATTGAGCACTGCCGGAATCATACTACTCCCTCTTATGCTCTATCACGGATTGCAAATACTCATCATAAGTATTATTGCTTCCAAACTTGCGGGAAAAGCTTTAGCCGAAGAACAAAAAGATCGATAGCAAACAGTAAAAGACCTTCCGCTAAAATCCGGAATAGAAACCTTCTTCCCTGTCTTTTCAGACCCATTGGGCACACTTTTCAGATCACAATACAATATTTACTAATTTTCTTTCATTAAAATTGCGTTATTTTCCGGTTAATTTTTTAACAATGATCTTCATGTAAAACACCTAAATGCGCCTATAAAACAGCTAAATACATTCATTATGTGTATTTAATCGCGTAAACAAAACACTTAATCGATAAAATCTCGCATTTGCGACAATCAAAAAAAAGTGTTAATTTTAACAAGTACTTTTGTGAGAAGGTGACAATTATAGGTCAAAAAACAAATCCATTAAAAGATTAAACATGAAAAAAAAATTCCTCCTGTTATCCATTTTTTTCGCAGCTACTTTTGGCGTAGCCGCACAGGGCCTGCCTGAAAACCCGGACCCAGGTAAATGCTATGTAAAGTGTATTACCAAAGATGAGTTTGAAGAAGTGGAAGAAACTGTAGAAATCCACCCTGCTTATTCCAAACTCGAAGTGGTCCCTGCCACATACAAAACCGTTGAAGAACGCGTATTAGTCAAAGAGGCCAGTAAGAAACTGGTGTATGTTCCGGCCGTATATGAAACCGTGGAGGTGCCGTATACTAAAAAAGAAGGAAGGACAGACCTGGAAATTGTACCTGCTTCCTTTGGAGATGACACCAAGACCTTTGAAGTGTATCCCAAGACTTCCGGATGGGAATACCAAACCCTTGAAGATTGCCCTTCATCCAACAAAGAAGACTGTATTACCGCATGTTTTGTGGAATATCCTTCTCAAAGCCAGGATGTAGCCATTACTACACTGGTAAAGGATGCAGGAACAAACAATATTCCTGTTTCAGAAGAAAACACCGTGTATACCAAAGAAGTGATCAAGGAACCGGCACGAATGGATGAAGTCGAAATACCTGCGGAATACACCACTATAACCAGGCAGGTTGTAGAAACACCTGCAACCACTACAAAAGTGACTGTTCCGGCGGAATATACTACGGTTACCAAAACCGTACTCAAGAAAAAAGGTGGCATTACCACCTGGGAAGAAATTGACTGTAAACTGCTTAATCCTACTATACTCCCCATATTCTACGAATATAACAGCGCCAGGCTCACCCCCGACTCCAAAACGATCATTGACGAAAGATTGCTCCCTATCCTGAAAGAAAAGAATGTGAGCATAGAATTGATGTCCCATACCGATTCCAGGGGTAATGACGATTACAATATGGCTCTGTCCCAGCAACGCGCCGAGTCCGTGGTAAACTACCTCGTTACCAAAGGTATTTCCAGAAGCAGACTTATCGCCAGGGGATATGGTGAAACAAGATTGGTTAATCGTTGTTCTAATGGTGTGGAATGTTCGGAAGCCGAACATCAGAAAAACCGAAGAACAGAATTCCGTATATTAGGTAACTAATAACAAAGAATATCCATAACATTATTATAAAGAAGACTGTCTGAAAAGGCAGTCTTTTTTAGTATTATATGGCCGGAGGAAATACGGGTAAATATCATTTCCGGGATATTTTATTCCGGTCATTTTGTAACAGGAAACAAAACCAAAGGACGAGTGGAAAATCGTCAAAGAGTGGATGAAGAACCTTCACCCGCCCTGTAATTTAGCATCTGATGAGAAGAAGGAAAGGGTCAGGCATTTAAAATACATAAAAAAAAGACCTTACCCTTACCGGAGTATAATCACTTTGTAAACCGCAGTATCTTTTATCACATTTATGCCGTAGGTATCTTTTAACTGATCTTTCATAAGATCAAAAAAGCGGTATTGCAATTTCCAGTCGCGAAGTACATTGTCTTCATAAGAACTCACCACAGGAATCCCCAAGGTACTACCGAGTTTGGTGAGAAAGGTGCCGAAAGTAACGTTATCTGCCTGGATCTGCATATCATCTACCAGGAACTTCGGTGAATCCCTTCCCCAATTCAGTTGATCCGCATCCCATAAGCCCGAAGGATCGCTTACCTCCAATCTATATACCTCCCCCTCTTTATTGAGTACATGCTCGGAAATTCCGGCTTTGTCATAAACGTGCTCCAATATTTGTCCCGGATCGTTTTTCCATATCCCGGTCAGGGCATAAACTTCAATAAAGTTATTTTTATCTTCACGGACTTCCACCTGAACAGCAGAAACCTTTTTCAGTAAAGCTACCAGTTCGTCCGTTTTCCCTTTGTAGTAGGTGTATTCCCCTTTTTCATACATCAAGTCCTGACCGGATTTTTCCGCAGAAATAAAAACTTCCACCGGATTTTCAGGACGGTACATCACCGAAGGTGTTCCTTCCTGTATCGTTTCCCCGGAAACATCCACTATATCCGAAAAACGCTTCCTCCCCTTATGACGGTTCCGTTTTATAAAAGAACGCAACCTGTTTTCGGTGAGGTCTGCCGGATGTCCTTTCCACACAATCTCTCCCCTGCCATCATATAAAACGCCGTAAGGCAATGTGGTAATACCGTGTTTCAGGAAAGTCTCACCATCCCTGTCCAGAGCGATGGCCAGACGGGAAGGATGCTTTGGCATAAAACGTGTTACCACGTCTTTGGACTCTTTAGTCAGGGAAACGGCGTAAAAATCATTCGGAAATTGTGCCTGTAATGTTTCTATATACTTACTTACGTGAATACAAGGTTTACACCAGGTAGCCCAGAAATCTATAAACACCAGTTTTCCGTCTTCGGGCTCCGCAAGCCGGGAAACCTGTATGAATTCGCTAACTTTTACCTGGCCGTACATATGACCTGCCAGGCAAAGAAAAAGGTATAAAAAAATGTACTTCGCTTTCTTTTTCATAGGAGTTTCGGATACAAATCCCGTGCCGTAAAACAAATATAAGCTTTAAGAAGGTTTATCCTTCTTAAATTATTAACTCTTTAACTTTTAAAGTTCTGCCGGTTTTATTCCATTGTGTCAAACATCTTTGCATAAAACGGTAGATCGATCAGAAATATTACAGTGTTCCGTTAAAATTAGCCCTTATGTCGCGCGGAAAAACAAAAAATTACATAACTTTCCATACAAATCATTGTTAAGATAACCTGCTGACCATGTTTCGTAAAATACTTCTGCTACTCTCTGTCTTCGCTTTCATTCTCTCCGGGTGCGGAGCCTCCAAAGGTATCCGTGTCAAAAAATATTTCAATGACAATTTTTTTGACCGGCAGTTTACGGGTTTTGCGCTTTACGATCCGGCTAAAGACAAAATGATATATACCTACCAGGCCGACAAGTATTTTACACCGGCTTCCAACACCAAAATATTTACGCTCTATACCGGCCTGCAACTCCTCCCCGATTCCATACCGGCTCTTCACTATGCTGCAATAGGTGACACCTTATATATAGAAGGTACAGGAAACCCTGTTTTCCTCCATTCGTACTTTAAAGACCGCTCGGTTCTTGATTTTCTGGAAGAACGTGAAGAACCGATGGCTTTATACTCCGGTAATTTTTACGACGACCGGTTTGGTCCCGGATGGTCCTGGGGCGATTACCCATATTACTATTCTCCGGAAAAGGGCGCATTCCCCGTTTACGGCAATGTGCTGACAGTTCACAAAAACCGGGGAGAAATTAAAGCCGTTCCGGAATATTTTCAAAATACCCTGAAAGGTCTGGCAGGTTCGCAACGTCCACGGGAATGGCGCCAAAACACCTTTCATATACCGCAAAACCTCAGGGACACCCTGGAAATACCTTTTATACTAAGCCCGGACCTCACACGCCAATTATTATCGGATACCCTGAAAAAGAAAATTTACCCTACACATACCGCACTTCCGGATATTAAAAAGACTCTTTACAGCGGTATGGCTTCCGATAGCCTTTATCAAAGAATGATGTATGTCAGCGATAATTTTCTGGCCGAACAAATACTGCTTATGTCGGCCGCTGCCGTGTCTGACAGTCTGAACAGTAAAAAGGCAATAGATCATGTCCTGGAAAGGTTTCTGCCGGATATTCCGCAAAAACCCCGATGGGTAGACGGTTCCGGATTGTCCAGGTACAACCTGTTCACTCCCGAATCCATTGTTTATGTACTGAACAGGCTATACCATGAACAACCACGTGAAAAGCTGTTCCGCCTTTTTGCGGCCGGGGGACAATCGGGGACACTGAAGGGGTTTTACAAAAGTGAAAACAACACCCCTTACCTCTATGCCAAATCCGGTACACTCAGTAACAATCACAACCTAAGCGGGTATTTACGGACCAAATCCGGAAGAGTATTGATTTTCAGCTACATGAATAATCACTATATGCAACCCACCGGAGAGGTAAAAAAACGGATGGAAATCCTGCTACGACATATACGGGACCATTATTAAAGCTCGATTTGCGACCGGATTTAACCTTACGGCACAATCCTGCACTATTCTGTTTCAAACTTCTTTTGGGTAATGGGAAGATATGGTTAAACTCAAAAATCGCGTAAATAACTACTTAAATTTAGTAATTTTATTTCATGAAAAAGCTCATCTTCCCTTTGTTATATGCCTTTATCGTAAGTTGCAATCCGAATTACGGACAGCTCACACATCTGACCAGGTTGCCGAAAGAACTGAAAGAAAACTCGGGAATAGAAATTACAGAACGGGACAGTACGGTATGGGTCATCAACGATTCCGGCAATAAAAACCGTATTTACCGGGTGGGATTTGACGGAAAAATACAAAGGGAATTAAGGGTTAAAAATGCGAAAAACAAGGATTGGGAAGATCTTACCAAAGACAAGGACAATAACCTGTATATCGGTGATTTCGGTAACAACAGCAATAAACGAAAGGACCTTACTATTTATAAAATTGCAACCCCCGGCACTGTAAAGGAAAAGAATATCAAAGCAGAAAAAATATCTTTCTATTACCCGGAACAAAAAAGTTTCCCTCCCAGGGCAAAGCACAGATATTATGACGCCGAAGCTTTCTTCTTTCTGAACGGGTATTTTTACCTGTTCACAAAAAACAGGTCCAAACCTTTTGACGGGATTTCTTTTCTTTACAAAATCCCTGCGCGAAAAGGACACCACAAAGCAGAACTTATGGGTGAATATGTATTTTGCAAGAATGAAAAACACTGCATGATAACTGCAGCAGCCATTTCCCCGGACGAAAAGACCGTAGCCCTGCTCGGGCACGACAAGGTATGGTTATTTTCCGGCTTTGCGGATGACAACTTCTTAAACCCGGACGTTAAAGAAATCGTGGAACTCGGCCATTCCTCCCAGAAAGAAGGACTGTGCTTTACGGACAACCATACCCTGCTCATCAGCGATGAGGCTAAAGGTAGCTCGGGAAGGAACCTTTATGAACTAAAACTGGACGGTATCAGAAATTAAATCCTAACCCAAAGACAAAACGGTTACTGTCTTTGGAATTAAAATACGAAAAATTAGCTGTAAACATATTAATGGCATTCAGGTACAGTCCCCCTCCTACGGAGTTATGCCATTTACCCGAATTGTCATCTGCTACCCACACTCTACCGTAATCAAAACCCCCGTAGGTACCCAAAGTCATAGGGAAAAGCCCGGTGCGGAACTGGGCCACAGTAAACCTGAGGTCGTTGTTGTTATAAAATGATGTACGCCCTATAAACCGTTGGTTACGGAACCCGCGCAGGCCGTCTATACCTCCTATACCGGCACCCTGGTAAAACTCGAATTCATCTCCTGTATTAAACTGTGCCTTGAACTTGGTAGCGTATACTATTTTACCATCCGCATCCACATTGGTTGTGAAACGTATCTGCGGAATGACGTAAAAGAAATCCCTGTTGTTGTCCAGGTTGGACTTATACCCGGCGGTAAGGTCGAATTGCATACCGAGGGTCGGTAGGGAATTACTGTCAAAATTAGAATACCCGTAGGTCATTTCGGCACCCAGGAATTTTTGCCATTCAAAGATATCGGCATTCACTGCCGTTTCATTGATATATCTTCCGGAGGTTTCCTCGATTTCAACCATTTCAAAAACAGGTCCTATTTTAAAATATCCGCCCAGGTATCCTTTCCATGCCAGTTTGGGAGATACGCCGAAGCTACTCATCCGCACGCGGTTGTAATCCATCCCGAGGTCACTTTGCGGATTCTCGCTTTCGTTTCCGTAACCGAAATAGTTGACTGCAAAAAGAGGGCTGGTAAAAAAAGCATCGGCCGCAAAGCGCCAGTTATTCGTCACATTCAGTATTTCTCCGGAATAGCCGAGATCAAACCCTTTGGTGGCAAAATAATAACCTCCTTTTATACTGTGTTTCTGGGTATAAGGGTCCTGCCGAAGCCCCTTACCTATAAAGGTGTATTTGAGGCCGAGTTTTACCCCGTCATCCGGGTTAAATCCGAAATCCGGAAAAAGTTGCCCCACACTGGTTCTCACCTTCTTCGGATCGTAAGTATTCAGATCGTAATTATCCGAAAGCCTTGTTGTAACCGGGATTTCCAGGGTGATTTTTTTGGACTTATAATCGTAAACTTTTATCTTTTTCCGGTTATTTACCCTGTATACATCATTATTTTGTCCCCCGATGATCTTTATGGGTATCCACGCATCCCCTTGTCCGTTAACTTCAAAAACATCTTTATCATCCAGGCCGTACAACCATATTTCTTTGGTTTCTTCCCGGTTAAAGGTGATGTCTATGAATTTATCTTTCTTTTCTCCCTGGATAATGCGGTATGCTTCTACCCTGGTTACCCCTTCCTTTTCCCTGGTAATAACAAAGTAGTCGTCCTTATCCGTACCGTATATTACCGGATTCTTTTTCAGTAAACGGTAATACTCTTCGGCCATCTCCGGCAAAAATTCCCTGCGTTGCAAGAGAACGGACTTCACTTTCTTTACTGTTTCCCGGTCCAGTTCCTTTGGCAGATAGGAAAAAGCTCTTTCTACCGTTCCTTCATCGATTTTCCGGCGTATATAATCGGCTTCTTCCTGCCAGTCTTTGAGAGTATGGGCGTTAAGAATAGCCATATCCAGGGGGAACGGTTCTACGTTAAACCACTTCAGATTTCGTATTTTCGGGGTGTAGTTCTGCATCAAGCGTACTCCCGGGATCATCCTGGTCACCAGCCCCAGGAACGGCCCGTCGAAGTCGGAGAAAACCTGGTCCCTGTCCCTGGGTATGGGTTTATACAGTTTTTTACCATTCTCTTCTCCTGCTTCGGCCCAGCGCCACTGATCACCATGCCTGTCCCAGTCTCCCAGGAGCATATCGAATAACCTGGAACGTATATAAAGGCGTTCATCCGTTGTATTTTTGTCTCTTCGCCTTAATTTTTTAAGTATATCCGTAGTGCTGATAATCTTATCGGAATACGCAAAACCGGCCACTTCTCCGTGACCGTCCGTTACCCGTTCCTCAATAAGATACAAGGCATCCCCATACCTGTCATTGTAACGCCCCAGGGCCTTTTGTTTCGGGATATAATACAACTCGGGGTTGGCGTGTAATACTCCTACAGCATCAGATAATTCTCCCACGGTTAGCGCGGCATACGGGAAAGCAGTAGTATAAAAATCCATGACCAGCGCTTCGGTATAGGAGTCTTCAAGGTCGTCCTGCACATACTGATCTTTAAAGGCTACGGCCTGTAAAAAGCGCAATGCTCCCTTGCGTACCTCTCGCATCATATACTGCCGTCCTTCTTTATCTTCCATACGAAGGGAATTGGTTTGATGGCCTCCGCCAGAACGTATAGGGGTTAATCCGCCGTAAAGCGTATCCAGGGATACGGTTCTGGCTTCTATAAGCTTTCCGTATTCCTTCCGGTAATGGCTTCCCCATATAGCGGAATACAAACTTCCCTTACGTACCTCCTCTTCTTCATATATACCGGCTTTTACCGTTTCCGGAAAATCCGAAGGGAGATCCCTGTGCAATGTGTCCGAAGGTATATGCATCACTTCTGTCCGGAACAGTGGATCCGCAAAATTATTTTCCTCCCCGAAGAATTCAGCAATAGCGCTTCCGTCCCCGGATATCGTCATTTTCACGTATCCTTGTCCTCCATAGGAAAATATCCCGTCTTTTTTAACACTGGCTGGCGCTATTTTAGACCCGGAACCACTCACTATCAATGGAATATTACGGCTCACCGCATATTGCAGGTTGTGTTCGTGCCCCGAGACAAACACTACATTATCGGCCTGCCGGGCCAGGGTGAACAACCTGTCCTTGAGTTCCCGGTAAGGTTTGCTCTGGATGTCCTGGGGAGAAATACCACTGGTCTTTCGGATAAAGTTGAGCAAAGAACCTAAAACCGGCAATGGCACCGAATTTCCCACAGGGTACAAGTGCTTATCTGCGGAGAACTGTCCGCCATGTCCACCGTTGCTCAACAAGGGATGGTGCATGGCTATCAGCAATATTTTTCCCTGCGATTTATTGATATAGCCTTCTACTTCTTCAAAGAACTGTTCCCTTGTCTTTATATCGCAATCGTCATTTATAGTGGGATGCCTGTTCCAGTCCTCGATAAACCATTCGGAATCTATAAGGAGCAGGTCTACATCGTCATTTATCTTTTCTCTTTTTAACGGGCAACCGTCCTCCGGAAGAAAGGAATTCTTTCCGAGAATATCTTCCACACGCTTTTCCTGACGTTTCAGTCCTTTCAACCCATCGGAATACCAGTCGTGATTACCGGGGATAAAAATGGTTTTTCCTTTGAATTTCTTTCCTATTTCCGCCTGAATATCTATCCGGTACTCTGCCAGCTGCCTGCCCTTTTCTTCCTTTTCGGGCATTCCGGAAGGATAAATATTATCTCCCAGAAAAACAACCGTACTGTTCTTTGTCGCGGTTTCCATTTCCTTTTCGAAAGCCTGTAATGCTACAGACCTTTCTCCCATAAGGGAATTTCCGGCATCTCCTATAAAATAAAATGTATGGGAAACATCTTCCGGACCGGGGAGAGATATATTTTCTGGGCCTGTTTTATATTGAGACTTATATGTGGCACAGGAGTATAAAATAACTCCGACTAGGCATAGTAAACCAATCTTTTTAATTTTTATCATAACAATAAAAACACTAATTTTAATTTTTAACTAATTTAGGTAAATTATGGATACAATTCTCCGGCAGGTTGAGGATTACGTACTGAAAATAATGAGTGAACAGTTATCCAATCATTATTTTTATCACAACTACACTCATACACAACGGGTTGTTAAACATATCAACGAACTGGTCGCTGCGGAAAATCTGGACGAAAAGGACAGTGAACCTCTTCAGATAGCCGGATGGTTTCACGATGTGGGATATATTAAGAACCTCAACAATCATGAAGCGGAGAGCGCCCGGATTGCGGAAGATTTTCTCCGGGAAAGAAATTATCCGGAGGACCGTATTGCCATTGTAAAAGAATGCATCCTTATTACCAAAAAGTACAGCAAACCTTCCGGTTTATTGCAAAAGATCATCTGCGATGCGGATTTCTCTCATTTTGCTTCTAAAAACTATATGGAGATATCCGATCTGTTACGGGAAGAGCTTCGTTTGTTACACGAAAAAAGCTTTACGGATATCGAGTGGGTGGAAACCAATATACGCATGTTCGAAGAGCATCATAAATTTTATACGGCACATGCTATTGCCACCTGGCAGCCCCAAAAGAGCAAAAACCTGCTGAAACTAAAAAAGAACCTGGCAAAACTTCAGGAAAAAAAGGACAAGGATAAACTGAAAAAGGCTGATTTCAAACGCAAAAAGAAAAAAGCGGAAACCCCGGAAAGAGGAGTGGAAACCCTGTTCCGGGTGACTTTGAGGAACCATACCAACCTGAGTAATATCGCGGACAGTAAGGCCAATATTCTGTTATCCGTAAATGCTATTATCATATCGCTGACACTGTCCACACTCATTCCAAAACTGGATAAAGCCAGTAATTCCTATTTACTTATCCCCACCATACTCTTCGTAGGGTTCAGCGTAGCTTCCATTGCGTTCTCCGTTCTGGCCACAAGACCCAACATAACCAGTGGAAAATTTTCCAAAGAAGATATAAAAAACAAGAAGGTCAACCTGTTGTTCTTTGGTAATTTCCACAAAATGAGCCTGGATGAATACGAAGACGCCATGAAGGATATCCGGGAGGACAAAGAATACCTGTACAACTCCCTTACCAAAGACCTGTATTACCTGGGTAAAGTACTGGATAAAAAGTACCGTTTGCTGCGTATTACGTATACTATATTCCTTATCGGGATCATCGTATCCGTCCTGGCATTCGGTGTTGCTACTTATTACGTCAATTACGGTTATTAAACAGGTGTGTTACCTATGAATTCCGTACCTGCCGTCAGGTAGCTATTTCTTTCATCAGGTCTTCATAGGTATACACTTTGGTATCTTTTCCTTTTTTGTAAAGGACTTCCACACGCAGCGCTTTGAGACCACTTACTCCCTGAAGTTCTTCCAATTCGAGTATTTCCACATTTTCGCTGAAGTATTTTTTAGCCTGCAGAAAACGAATATATCTCAGATACTCTTCTTCATCCTTACTGCCGGAATACACGATGGCAATTTTACCCTTTTGGGTTATCCTGTCCTCCGAATTTCGGATCAATGCCTTATCGAGACGTTTTTTGATGATCTCATAACGGGCGTTGTAGGTGCCGTCCACATCAAACTGCTTTTCATCCATACGGAAACGAATGGAGAGTGGGGAATTATACACCAGGATCAGGGAAGCCACGTCGAGTTTTATCGGGAGTTCTTTTTGTAAGGTATAATATTCGTTCTCCATTTCCCACATGATCTGCAATTGCCACAATCTGAGGTTATAAAGATATATATCATTGTAAATCCGTCTGTAGGCAATAGAAGCACCGATATACATATTGTGCTCTACGCCATCTGTTTTATAGCGTTCAAAATAATGAGGAAACATTACCTGCGCTTCTTCCTGTTTCCTGTCCAGCACGGATGCCAGCTTTTTATTGATCAGGTTTACGGATTGGTCATAATTTTTTCTATGGTCATATATGGCTTCGTGTACCGGATCGAGGCTGTTAAGATAGTCATCGATAGCCTCTGAGATATCGGTATTAAGGCTTTTGAGGTGATCGAAGAAAGGATGTATCTCTTCTTTCAGGAAATCCAGCACATTCTGTTCACTGCCCGCATTCAGCACTTTCAGGATATCCTGCAAATGCTGATTCAAACGGAAACTGATCTCCTCATAAATAGGCAAACGTTCGGTCGTTATCGCTTTCTCCAGTATTTCACTGATATGGGATAGCTGTATGATAAGATCCTTTCGTATGGCTTCATTTCTCGCACGCGACGAATCTTTTATGTCTATCTGTCCGTAGAGCGGATATACGTTGTTAAACACGATTTCGCGCAGGGAAGCCGTAATGCCACTGGCCTGCCTTTTCAGGTAATGATGTACTTCTTTTTCAAACTTCCATTTTACGCTGGGGTGAATAGAAGTATATTCCTGCTGTATAATGGCTTCTAACTGGTTGACTTCTTCTATTTTTGCCCTGGAAATTGCAGTGATAAGGTAGGGCATAATGTCTTCCAGCTTTTGCGCATTAACACTGTTCAGCTCCAGGGGCCGGGGCGACCCGAGTTCCATAATACCATAAAGGGAACTGTCATTTGCTACTATAGGGGCAAATATCACACTTCCGATGCCCTGTTTTTTCAGGTTCCGGAAAGAAGCGTCTTTTTCATTCCTTTCATAATACTTATCCACATCGGCTATGGCAAAGTACTTTTTTTCCTGCAGCAACTTTTTACACGAAGATTTGCACAGGGCAACATCTCCGGAAATCTCCGTTTCCTCTCCCATAATAAAGCTGTGCAGTTCTTTATCCGGACGGCGTTCAAACTTTTCTTCGTCCGTATTGTACGCACAAAAACCAACCGTCAGATCGGGGATACCATACAGGGAACTGAATATTTTCTGGAAATCATTGACAAAATTCGCCTCATTATCTCTATTTATACCCAGTAAAGTGGTTTTCAGGTCGGAAATAACATTATCAACGGTAGCGTCGTACATGTTGCATATTCCGAAACCTTTGAGAATCCAGCTTTCCGGAGGGAATTTTTCTTTCCACAACTTCAGGTCCTCGAAATTGTTGAGTAATTCCTCAATATCTTCTTGTGTAATTTCTTTGGCCTTTTCCGTAGGGAAGATATCCATGTAATCCGCATTGTACAAAATGCGATAGTGCTTTATAATATTGTTGGCATCGGGAATATCATAAAAAATGGGCCTTTGGAAATTGACATTTATATTATAGTAGAATTTAAGGATAACGGTACACGCCATGATGTACTTGTTCTCCTCACTCATATTTCGCAGCTTAAGGTCAAAACCTTCTCCTGCTTCCCTTACAATTTTCTTAAAGCGCTCTGTTGCGTTAAAAATCACGTTTTCAAAGGGGATGGCCGCTATCTTTATTTCATTGTTCGTAAGCGCCGGAGAGAAAGTATCGCGAAGCAATACATCTATGACATCCGCATACTTGTGCAGAAGTTTCTCGTCGGTAAAACCCTCGCGTAATTCGGGGTAAGGTTTTTGTATTTCCAGTATTTTTCTCGCCTTCATAGCAACGAATTCATCATTACTACGGGCTTGTTCCTCATAGAAATCCAATAAACTATGGAAACTGATCTGTACTGAAAAAGGTGAATCTTTAACCAGGCTTTTCATAACGCAAATTTACTAAAATTATTGTTTCAATCATCACTATCCTGATATATTCGCCAGGCCTTTGTACAGGACACATTACTCATATACAGCTTATTATTACATATCGCTTAGCTTTTTTTAAACTAATTATGTTCAGGTTAAATTATTCGTTAAATCAGTGTGTCTTAAACAGGTAAACCAATTAGTTTGTTAACTTTGTAAAAAAATCTTATGATAAAGAATATAAAAGCCGAGATTGCCCCCTTGCGAAACCAGCTTCTGCATCACTCGCTTTATAACAATATAAATCAACCGGACGATCTGACGCTTTTTTTGGAATATCATGTATTTGCCGTCTGGGATTTTATGTCCCTGTTAAAGGCCTTACAACAAAAACTGACATGTACGACAACACCCTGGATACCTGTCGGTGCCCCGGAATTGCGCTACCTCATCAATGAGATCGTACTGGCGGAAGAAACCGACATGAACAGGGAAGGAAAACACCTGAGCCATTACGAAATGTACCTGGAGGCCATGGAAGAATGTGATGCGGATACTTCTAAAATAGAAAACTTTATAGCCGACCTGTTATCCTTGAAAAACATACTGGTTGATATAAAACTGAGTGCGTTGCCCCAGGCCGTAAAGGATTTCCTTAATTTTACTTTTTTCCTTATCGAAGAGGGCAAACCTCATAAGATAGCTTCTGCTTTTACCTTCGGAAGAGAAGATCTCATACCCGAGATGTTTACGGCTATTTTACAGGAAATGCAACAAAATTTCCCGGAACTCCGGATAGACAAGCTGGTGTATTATTTTGAGCGCCATATAGAACTCGATCAGGACGAACACGGCCCCATGGCACTTCAGATGGTAGAAGAACTTTGCGAAGGCAATGAACAAAAATGGAAAGAGGCGGGAGAAGCCGCACTCATCGCCCTGCAAATGCGTATTGCCCTGTGGGACACCATTGAAGAAGAAATTATAAAAGCCAGGGAAAATTTGTTAGCTTAGAATGTGCCAATTAGCAAATTTGGTAATAAATTCATTATCAAATTTGCTAATTGGCACATGGACTCAAGATTCCGGAGCGAGCTCCAGCTCCAGTCCGTCCATATCCTCGGTAATGGGCAACTGACATCCGAGACGACTGTTATCCTTTACGTAGAATGCTTCAAACAGCATGGCTTCTTCATCCGGCCCCATTTCCGGCAGGGAATGCCCGGAAATCACGTAACACTGGCAGGAAGCACACATAGCCATTCCTCCACAAGTGCCTTCTACAGGCAATTCATATGCTTTGCACAATTCCATGATGTTCATGGCCATATCGGTAGGTGCATCCAACTCGTGTACCACACCTTCCCTGTCTTTGATCTTTATCTTTATATCGGACATTACTGCGTAATTTCAAAAGTGCAAATTTAGGGAATATGCGGTTAAGTAACGGGATATAAAAACAATGATTTTTGTTATATCCGGAAGTACTCCCCGGTTTTTATGCCGGAATATCCGTATCTAACCTACTCTCCTTGTCTTTAATTTATAAAACCTTTTATCGAACTCATTTAGTATCCTATTCGGCGGACAAAGGCATTTTATTTTTTAAACTTTATGATCTTTTCGGAATTGTTATGGTCATAAGATACCTTCTCTTCTGTGATATCCCCGGACTCAACGGAAATAGCTCCGTTTTCCTTACCGGATATTTTCAGCGAGGTTTTATGAAGTTTATTGGTTTTTACATCCTTGAGTTCTATGTTTTTCCCGTTGTACACGGTTAACGGTATCCCTTCTTTATTCGCAATGGTAACATTTTTCAGGGAAAGACCATCCGTATCGATTACCGTAATCCCCTTTTTGGTTTCCAGGTAAGCATTTTCCAGGTGAACGTTTTTCAGTTTCATTTCCGGAAGTCCCATAAAGAAAGCTGCTGTTTCCGAGTTGACCGCAGTTATGTTTTTCATGTAGATATTCCGGAAAACAGGGGTTTCCTCCGTTACCGGTTCCTTGTTTTCGTCCCTCGCTTCCGTTTCCGCATCCTGGTCTTCTTCCAGCAGCGGGGAGTTACCTCCATAGAACATATTAAACCGGATGGTTTCGGTAGGGATATCTTTCATATTAATATTCGAAATATAAATATTCTCCACAACGCCTCCCCGTCCACGAGTACTCTTGAAACGCAACCCTACGTCCGTCCCGATAAAAGTACAGTTGCTCACGTGTACGTTTCGCACTCCGCCGGACATTTCACTTCCTATGACAAAACCTCCGTGCGCGTGATATACGATATTGTTCTTCACGATCACATTCTCTGTTGCAATACCACGGTCCCTGCCGTCTTTGTCCTTTCCGGATTTAAAACAGATGGCATCATCTCCGACGTCAAAAGAATTGTTGTAGATTACCACATTTTTGCAGGATTCCAGGTCCAGACCATCCCCGTTCTGGGAATACCAGGGATTGCGTACGGTAAGGTTCCGGACCGTGAGGTCCTCACACATTAGCGGATGCAGGTTCCATGCCGGTGAATTCTGAAAGGTAGGTCCGTCCAGAAGCACCTTTTTACATCCTACCAGGCTTACCATAACAGGACGCAAATAATCTTTTACCGATTCAAATTCGGCTCTACTTTTAAAATCCGGCACGTTAAAATTATCTTTACTATCACCCCTTTTCGACTTTTCGGAAGGATACCATATTTTACCATCGTCACTGAGCACGCCACCCGATTGTATTTTTTTCTTCCATTGTGCAGCAGTCATTTTGCCGGATTTTACCGGTCTCCACGCATCTCCGTTTCCATCGAATACACCTTTCCCTGTAATCGCTATATTTTCGAGGTTTCGCCCGTTCATTGGCGACTGGCACCTGTACGTGTTCAGTCCTTCAAAACTGGTATTTACGAGCGGGTAGTCCTTAAAGTCCGCACTGAAAATCACAAGCGCTCCCTCTTCGGCATGCAGTTCTACATTATTTTTAAGGGTTATAGGCCCGGTAAGCCACATTCCCCTGGGTATAACTACTGTGCCTCCTCCTTTTTCCGACACGTGGTCAATGGCATTGGCAAATGCCTGGGTATTTTTCACCGTGCCTCCACTTTCTGCGCCGAAAAATTCGATATTTACCCTGTAGTTGGGAAAACGGGGCTCTTTAACTTTAGGCATTTTAAATTCTATGCCGGAATACACATCGGTATCTCCGGATTTCTGGGCATATGTTTTATTTTCAATGGCAAATATAAAAGTCAGCGCCATAGACAGCGTCAGTAACTTTACTCGGTTTAATCGAAACATTTTTATGTGATTTGGTTGATTTTTACAGTTCTGTCTTCTCCGGATTCCAGTCATCTTCACCTTTCAGTATATTTTCTACCGTAAAGTTTTCCACTTGTCTGTCCGATAACTGGCAGGACCACGGCACTCTTTCCTCTGTATTTGCCCCGGGCCCCATAGAATTATATTCTGCATAAAATGCTGTTAACTCCGCCTCCGGCTTGTTCCAGTTGTGCCAGCCTTCGGGTGCTACGTGTCTGCTCAGATAGCTATTGATAAAAACCGTTTTGGCATGCGGACGCCAGGGTCTCCCCAAATAAAAAGTGCTGTTTCCTCTTCCGGTAATCCTGCAATTGAGAAATACAAATCCGAATTCGGACTCTTCCGGGGTAGAAGCGGCAGTTACATAGCCTTTACCCTTACAGTTTATTACGCAACTCTCAAAAACCGCTGTGGACCAGCCAAATATAAAATCGACGGTTCCCTCTATGTAACAGTTTTTATAATATTGCCTGCTTTTTTTGCCATGCAGGTAAAGCGTATCCTGATTACCGAGAAATTTACAATTCTCAAAAATGGCCCTGTCTCCTTCTATCCGTATGGCCACAGCCTGCCCGACATGCCCGGCATTATTCTGAAATGTGATGTTTTTGGCTTTAAAATCATCTCCGAAGACAAAAAAAGAAGAAGATCCTGTGGTACCCATCTCTTCCCCGAAAATATTCTTTTTGGATGCAAAATCATCATACGTAAGTATGGTATATGTCATGCTTTCCCCTATAAAGGTAACATTGGTCTTGGAGGCCGGTAAAACCAGTTTTTCCTTGTATTTACCGTTCTTTATAAAAATTTTTGTCTCCTTCTTCCTGAAATCGGGAACGGCATTTATAGCTTCCTGTACGGTCTCAAAATCTCCGCTTCCGTTTTTATCCACTACAAAGTCAAATTCCTTGTCGTTAGAAGCTCCTGTTGCACAAAAAACACTAAACAGCAATAAAACTGTTGTGATCCTATACTTCATATTGAAAGAATTCATTATATTTATGAAATTTTTGTAATCGATTGCACTAAATTATGTCTTTTTGCAATATACACAATTTTTTTTGCTGATAATTTTAAAAAAAAGTAACCGGTACGATCCCAAACCGGCAGTATAGATACAGGAAGTCCTGACCCCCGAACAGTAAATTAACTTTTTTTATGCATCTTTGTCCTGATAATAACCTGTCAATTAGGAAAGAACGGGCATATAGATTAAGATAACAAAAACCGATGAGCAAGGTTACCATTTACGATATTTCCAAAAAATTAAACATCAGTGCTGCTACAGTTTCCAGGGCATTGAACAACAATCCGAAGATAAGTCTCAAAACACGGGAGCTGGTTATAAAGACTGCCGGGGAAATGAATTACGAGCAGAATACCCTGGCCCTGGCCCTTAAAAGCGGTAAAAGTAATACGGTGGGGATATTGGTGCCTTATATGGACCGGAGTTTCTTTTCCTCCGTAATTCGCGGTATTGAAGAAGAGCTGTACCCCCACGGATATCACGTTATCATATGTCAGACCCGGGACGATGCCAAAAGTGAGGTCCAAAATATTAATACCCTGCTCAATGCCCAGGTTGACGGCATTTTTATGTCTGTGTCTAAAACCACCAAAGATACTTCGCATATAGACCGCGTATTGCAAAAGGGGATCCCTCTGGTATTTTTTGACCGTAAAAAGAACCTCCCGGGAGTAAGTTCTGTCACTATCGATGACTTTAACGGTGCATACATGTCTGTGGAACATCTTATCCGGCAGGGGTGTAAACGCATTGCTCACTTTATGGGGAATATAAACCTGGAAATTTATAAAGACCGTTACAACGGTTACCTGAAAGCCCTGACCGACTACAACCTGCCTTATAACAAAGACTATATAATACAGGTAAACAGTAAGGTAGAATCGGGTACTGCAGCAGTAAAAAAACTGATGAAACTTCCGGAACCACCGGACGCCATATTCTCTTCCAGTGACTTTACAGCTCTCGGAGCCGTACAGGAGCTGAAAAAAACAGGTATAAGAGTCCCGGAAGATATTTGTATTTCGGGTTTCAGTAACGAATCCTTCACGAAATACACGGAACCTACAATGACCACTGTAGACCAGACTCCTATAAAAATGGGAAAGATGTCCGCACGGGTTTTTCTTGAACAGATAGATGAAGAAACATCGGTAACCATTGAAAAGAAAGTAGTGCTTTCACCTCAATTGATTGTCCGGGATTCTTCTAACCGGACGGGTTGGTAATAATAAAAAACTATCATAAACGGCGATGCCCGGACAGCTACTGTCCGGGCATCACCGTTACTTCTCTGGTTTCTTTATTTATAGAGATACTCCCCTTTTCCAGGGAATAAAATCATTTTGGTTCAGCTGCATGGCTTTAGTTTTTTCTTCGCCACTCGCCACACGAATAATAAATTCGAACATTTCCTCTCCCATTTCTTCTATAGACTTCTCTCCCCGTATCACAGCTCCTGTATCCACATCGATAATGTCGGGCATTTTGCGCACCAGTTCGGTATTGGAAGAAACTTTGACGACCGGGGTAATTGGGTTACCTGTCGGTGTTCCCAGTCCGGTAGTAAACACAATGATATTTGCTCCTGAACCCGCCAGTCCTGTTGTACTTTCCACATCATTCCCCGGGGTACACAACAAGTTAAGTCCCGGTTTTGTTACGTATTCCGTGTAATCCAGAATGGCGGTTACGGGAGAAGTCCCCCCTTTTTTAGCTGCCCCGGCCGATTTCATAGCATCGGTGATGAGACCATCCCGGATATTGCCGGGGGAAGGGTTCATATCAAAACCGGACCCCACATCTATGGCCGATTGTTCATAGGCCTTCATCAGGCTCAGGAATTTTTCCGCATCCTCATCGTTCACACAACGGTTAACAAGTTCCTGCTCTACCCCGCATAACTCGGGGAATTCCGAAAGTATCGGAGACCCTCCCAGGGCAGCAAGCAGATCGGAAGCATAGCCAAGTGCGGGATTGGCGGAAATACCGGAAAAACCATCGGAACCTCCGCATTCCAGACCGACTTTGAGCTTAGACAACGGTGCGGGTACCCGCTTTATCTTATCTGCTTCTTTGATCGCCTCAAAAGATTCCCGGATTATGGTATTCAGCATTTCTTCTATCGTTCCCATTTTCTGCTGTTCATAAATAAGAACAGGCTTTTTAAGATCGGGATTGATCTTTTTTACCGCTTCCTGAAAAATATCTATCTGCAGGTTCTGGCATCCGAGGCTAAGTACGGTTACCCCGGCCACGTTGGGGTTATTCACATAACCGGCCAAAAGCCTGGAGAGCGTTACGGAATCCTGCCGGATACCTCCGCAACCTCCCTGGTGGGTGATAAACTTAACTTCTATATTGTCAAAAATACCTTTTCCCTGTTCTTCTTCCACAACCTGGGTTTCGCTGGCATCCCCGCTTATCAGGCTACGAAGCAGGAGTCTTTGACTGTTGGTCTTGTAATAGGATAATTCTTTCTCAAAAACATCCTTCAGTAATTCTATATTCCGGTTTTCGCAAAATACCAGGGGAAAGAAAAGCCATACATTGGCTGTCCCTACCTGGCCGTCCTCTCTGGGATATCCCATAAAAGTCCTGTTTTTCCACCTGCTTACATCCGGGGCTTTCCAGGGAGTGGTTTCCGTTTTTCCGGAAACTTTTCCGCTCTGGTGTTTTACGTTTTCCGTGGTTAAAAGACCTCCTTTGGGAATGTACTCACTGGCTTTTCCCACGAGTACACCATACATCAGTATCCGATCCCCTTCTTCGAAATCCGTAAGTGCTATTTTGTGTTTTGCCTTGCTATCGGATACCACCCGGATATCACTTCCTTCGAAAGTCACTGTTTCGCCTGCCTTCAGATCTGACAAAGCTACAGCTACATTATCTTCCGGATTTACTTTAATTAGTTTCGTTTTCATCTTCAATCCATTTTTTTAGTTCTGCGCAACTGTATTCTTCACCAGAGAAATGGGTTTTACCGTGCCCTTAAACTCATTTTCCCGGACCTTTATCTATACAGTTGTTCTTCTATACTTCTCCAAGCCTTTTTCCACACCGTATTCTTCGATATTCTCCAAGGCGGTAGTTATGGCATCTTCAAGTCCGGGGATCGTTTTTGTCAGGTTTTCATCCCAGAAATACTCATTACTCAATATACGGTTTGCAGTTTCCCTGTACCCGGGCAGTGCCCATGCTTCTTTAAAGGCCTCTACTATATTGTTACTGTCCTGTACCGGAAGTTCCGTTCCGTTCCATTCCCCTTTGTAAAAGCGGATCAGGCATGCCATGGCATAAACCAGGTTTGCCGGAAGCTCTTCTTTTCTCCGGTAATATTCCGTAAGGCTGGGCAACACCCTTACCTTAAATTTGGAAACCGAGTTGAGCGCTATGCTTGCCAGTCGGTGTTTTATAAACGGATTGCGAAAACGGTCCATCACCTGCTCTGCAAAATCACGGAGTTCCTCCTGGTCCATATCCAGGGTCGGAATGATCTCATCGAACACTACGTTCTTTACAAAATCGCCGGTAAACTCCCCGTCTATTGTTTCCTTTACGGTTTCGTTGCCGTACAGGAGAGAAAACGGCACCATCGCCGTATGCGCTCCGTTAAGTATGCGCACTTTACGGGTTCGGTAGGGCTGTATGCTATCTACTATTTTTATATCCAGTCCGGCTTTATCCAACGGTATTTTTGCGGTTAATTCCTCATCGCCTTCTATTACCCAGAGTAAAAAGGTCTCGGCCGAAACCATGAGTTTATCATCATAGGACAACCCGCTCTGATATTCCGCCAATTGATCTTTCGGATACCCGGGAACAATACGGTCTACCAAGGTATTGTGGAAACTGTTATGTTCCTCTATCCAGTTTTTAAATGCACTGCCCAATTCCCATAATTCCACATATTTCAGTATTACCTCCTTCAGGGCATCGGCATTATTGTTTATCAATTCACACGGAATGATCGTAAGCCCTTTTGTCGGGTCACCCTTAAAATGCTCAAACCTGCGGTGCAACAGCACCGTAAGTTTTCCCGGGAAAGAAGAAGGCGGTTGCATATCCGGCGTATCTTTTTCATCAAAAGCTATTCCGGCTTCGGTGGTATTGGAAATGACAAACTGCAATTCTTCTTCTTTGGCCAAATCCAGGTAGGTATCAAAACCGGCATAGGGATCAATCCCCTGCTGAATGCAGGATATCAATCGCTTTTCCTGTATTTCCTTCCCTTTTTGTATCCCTTTCATAAATAAGGTATACAATCCGTCCTGGTCATTCAGAAGTTTTACCAATCCGTTTTCCAATGGCTGGACCACTGCAACTCCTCCCCGGAAATCTGCTTCTTCATTCAGTTTGTCTATAACATAATCTACAAAGGCTCTTAAAAAATTTCCTTCTCCGAATTGCACTACCTTTACCGGGAACTGTGTTTCCAGTCCCTGGCTGTTCCTATCCAGTTTTTTCATCTGTTTTAAATCCGTTTATTCTTGATCCAAAGCCCGTCCAAAAAGTCCGGTTACTCCGGGTTTTAGTTAGTTCGTTTTTGTTAAAAGATCGTTCTTTCCGGTTTTTATAATTCAACCGGTTTTATTTATGTTTAAAACACACTTATATTTATGTGTACCACTTGTGTTCTTATGCCAGTCAACGATTACAACCATTACCTAGCATTTTATACATTTTATAAGTATGGAGAGTCCCGTTAGTCCTCCATAAGTCCCGGTAACCAGGTGGATATTTCCGGAATATACGTTACGAGTAAAAGCACTATGAGCATTGCAATAAAAAGCGGTAGCAGGGGTTTTATCACTTTTTGTATAGTGGTTTTTGCTATACCGACACCGACAAAGAGGACCGAGCCTACAGGTGGTGTGCAAAGTCCCACACAAAGGTTCATTACCATCATAATGCCGAAATGTACCGGATCTACTCCCAGATCTTTTACCACCGGTAAGAATATAGGGGTGAATATCAGTACTGCAGGGGTCATGTCCATAAACATCCCCACAAACAACAATATAAGATTGATCATTAAGAGGATTACAATTTTATTATCACTAAGCCCGAGTAAAGCCGAACTTACGGATTGAGGTATATCCTCATAGGACATTACCCAGGACATGGCCATCGACGTTGCTATGAGCAGCATCACTATGGAATTGGTCCTTACGGAACGCATAAAAACCTTCTGTAACTTCTTCAGATCCATTTCCCGGTATACGAAGGAAAGCACCAGGCTGTACAATACTGCAATCCCGGATGCCTCGGTAGCTGTGAATATACCGGCAACTATTCCCCCTATAACCACAACCAGTAAAAACAAGCTGGGAAATGCATGCAGAAAAGAGGTGAGTATCTGTTTTATTGTCGACCTTTCTCCTGCCGGGTATTTCTTTCGTTTTATCCATACTGCCGCAACTGCCATCAGGGCCAGTCCCATAAGAATTCCGGGGAGATATCCCGCCAGAAACAGCGCTGCTATGGAAACACCACCACTGGCCAATGAATATACGATGAGGATATTGGAAGGAGGAATAACCAGTCCTGTTGTAGAAGAGGTCACATTCAGGGCGGCACTGAATTCCCTGGAATATCCTTCTTTTGCCATATGTGGCCCGAGTATACCGCCTATGGCAGAGGTTGCAGCCAGCGCCGAACCGGAAATAGCCCCGAAAAGCATTGCGGAAACTACATTTACATAAGACAAGCCCCCCGGCAATGATCCAATAAGTGACTTGGCAAACGAAATAAGCCTTTCTGCTATACCTCCCTGGTTCATAATCTGCCCCGCCAGTACAAAGAAAGGAATGGCAAGCAGGGCAAAACTATCCAGCCCGGTAGCCATTCGCTGGGCCACCGTAGTAAAAGCCGGAATAGAGTCTATAGTAACCAGCATGGTTAACAGGCTGGATATACCTATACTCCAGGCCACCGGAACCCCTATAGCCAACAACACAACAAACGATATCAGAAGTATTAGTATCTCGGTAATCATATGAAATATTTTTTGGGGTTTCTTATTTCTATCCACTTGTAAATCAGTATTACTATACCGCTCAACGGGATAACAGAATAAACGTAGGATAATGGCAGATGTAATGCTGCCGAACTTTGCCCCAGGATATGATTGAGATATACCAGTCTGGACCCACCTATAATAAATACCAGGACACTGAATAACATAATAAGACCGTTAATAAATATCCTGAGTATTATCCTGTTCTCTTCATTCAGTCTCGGAGGTAATATTTCAATGGCAAGGTGATCCTGTTGTCCGGAACAATAAGCTGCTCCGAGAATACCTACCCAAATAAGTAAAAACCTGGCAATTTCCTCCGTCACCGAACTCGGAGCATTCAGTATGTATCTGGAAAAAACCTGCCATAAAACAGCCACTACCAATATGGCGAGAAGTCCCACGAGAAAGCCTCCCAGTAACTTATCTATTTTTTTTTTCATAATCCGTTAAGTTGGTTTTTTAATAAAATTGATTGATTCGATTTATTCTGCCGGATCGGATTTATTGTGCCTGAATGGCTTCTATGATCTCCTTCAGGTGTTCGTCCTTCTTAAAATTCTCATACATTATGGAAACTTTCTCCCGGAAAGGTTCTTTATCCGGATATATGACTTCTACTCCTGCTTTTTTGATTTCTTCAAGTGCGTGGTTCTCCGCCTCTTCCCATATCTTTCTTTCGTACACGACAGATTCCCTTGCCGCTTCTTCAAGCCATTTCTTTTCCTGATCGCTCAGAGAATCCCAAATGGCCGTGCTTATGAGCAACATATCCGGAAGATTGGTATGCTCATCGACAATATAATACTTACACACTTCGTAGTGATGCGACAGGTAAAAGCTGGGCAGGTTATTTTCCGCTCCATCTACTATACCCTGTTGCAAAGCCGTATACAATTCCCCCCAGGAAATCGGGGTGGGTGACCCTCCGAGGTTGCGTACCATATCAATGGCAGTCTGGCTTTCCATAACCCGTAGTTTTAACCCTTTGAGATCTTCCGGTGTATGTACGGGTTTTTTCGTATAAAAACTCCTGCTTCCCGCATCGTAAAAAGCAACTCCCTTCAATCTCACCTGCACACTGGCATCCAAAAGCTGTTTTCCTATCTCTCCGTCCAGAACTTTGTGAGAATGTGCTTTATCCCGAAACAGAAACGGCAAGCCGAACAACTTATAGTCAGAGACAAAATTTTCGAGTACTCCCACCGAAACTTTGGTCATTCCCAGGCTTCCTATTTGTAACAGTTCCAAACATTCTCTTTCCGTCCCCAACTGCTGGCTGGGATATATTTTTATCTGCATACTGCCATCCGATTTCTCCGCCAGCTTTTTTGCCATAAACGTCATGGCTTCGTGAACCGGGTGTGAGGCATCCAGGCCATGTCCAAGCTTTATTACCTTTACTTTACCTGCTTCCTGGCAGGAAGAGAAAAGGGTGAAGGTCAGAACGAGAATGGTGTATTTTATTAAACTTCGTTTTCTTATCATTTTTGGCTGGGATTGATTGATTACTGTTTTTTGCGATCTCTTTACTACAGATAATTTATTTTCGGACTTTATCTATTATTCCCATAACCTTTTTTAACGTAGTAGTCACCGCTTTCAGATCATAACTGCCATCCGTATTTTTCGTAAAGAGTTTAGACCCAATTCCCACGCAATGTACCCCGGCACGGAACCAGGCGGAAAGATTTTCTTCCGTAGGTTCTACTCCGCCGGTAGGCATAATACTCGTCCACGGAAACGGACCTTTTACCGCTTTTACAAATTCCGGGCCTCCTACCTGTGTTCCCGGAAATATCTTCACTACTTCAGCCCCCAGTTCTTCGGCATAGGAAATCTCCGTAAGCGAACCACAGCCCGGAGACCACATAACCTTTCTCCGGTTGCATACTTTTGCCATTTCGGGGTTTAGTACCGGAGATACTATAAAGGCGGCACCCGATTGCAGATAAAGCGATGTGGTACCGGGATCTACTACGGACCCCACTCCGAGTATCATTTCCGGAAGTTCTTTTTCCGCGTATTTGTTGAGATCCGCGAAAACTTCATGCGCATAATCGCCCCTGTTGGTAAATTCAAAAACCCTGGCGCCGCCATCATAGCAGGCCTTTAAAATCGCTTTGCACACTTCCGTATCCTTGTGATAGAACACCGGAACAATACCGGTTTCCTTCATTTTTAACGCTACGGATATTCTTGTAAATCGGGACATAAGCTATTATTGTGTTATCAGATTATTGCAGTTATTATTATCGCTTTATCCTTCCGGATATGTTACCTTCCACCACTTCTAAAACTTCTTCTGCCGATACCAGGTTTACATCTCCTTCTACAGTGTGTTTCAGGGCACAGGCGGCATTGGCAAATTCTATGGTTTTTTGGTCGCCGAAATGTTGCAATCCGTAGATAAGCCCGGCAGCATAGGCATCTCCGGTCCCTATCCTGTCTATGACATGGGCTACCTCTAATGTTTCGGTCTCCAGGTATTCCTTTCCGTTCCAGGCCCTGGCGTTTATCTTCTGTGAGGAAGCATTACCACCGTTTCTCACTTTGTCAAAAACCTTGGTTATGGATGGAAACCTGAACAACAATTCTTTAGCAGCTTCTATGAAACCATCTTTATCTCCGGTATATGCTGTTTCCAGTATTTCGTTGATCTCATTTACACCACCGATAAAAATCGTAGAATATTCCAGCATTCCGGCCAGTATCTTCCGGGCATCTTTACCGTAATTCCACAGGTCTTTCCTGTACGTAGGGTCTGCGGTTACATTCATTCCGTTCTTCCGGGCCTGTTTCAGCCCTTCTTCGAGGGTTAACCATGCTCCTTCGGATATTGCCGGGGTTATCCCCGTCCAGTGGAACCAACCGGCGCCTTCCAGCACTTCTTTCCAGTTCACCATACCGGGTTGTATTCCGGCAAATGCGGAATGCGCCCTGTTATATGCTATGGTACTGGATCGCATCACGGCACCTACCTCGAGGAAATACAACCCCAAAGGCGCATTCCGCTTTACTACCCCGGAAGTGTTTATGCCATAACGTTGCATCGTACCTATTGCCGCCTGTCCCACAATATCGTCGGAAACACAGGTAACATGCTTCACTTCGTTACCGAAATTCGCCAGTGAGGCCCCTACATTCATTTCGGTTCCCCCGAAGTAAAACTCCAGTTTATTACTCTGGCTTATCTTTTTATATCCCTCCGGGGACAGTCGCATAAGTACTTCTCCGAAAGTAACCGTTTTATCCATAAAACTCTATTTTATTGGCAAGATAGCAATCTTTACTTTCTCTTCCGCTCCGTCTCCTTCATAAATCCCAAAATCGGTTTTGTCTGTTATTATCCTTCAGAATCCGAAATAATCTTTGGCGTTATTATAACATATATCCGAAATAATCTTTCCTATCCACTCCATATCCGCAGGCAGTTCTCCGCTTTCGATCTCTTCTCCGAATAAGTTACATACCAGTCTTCGGAAATATTCATGCCTCGGGAACGACAGAAAACTTCTCGAATCGGTAAGCATCCCTACAAAACAACTGATAAGTCCCATATTGGACAAGGCATTCATCTGCTTGGTCATTCCGTCTTTCTGATCCAGGAACCACCAGGCGGAACCAAACTGTACTTTTCCTTTAACACTACCGTCATTAAAATTCCCTATCATACTTGCCATAACCTCGTTATCCGCGGGATTAAGGTTATACAAAATAGTCTTGGTAAGCCTGTCTTTACTATCCAGTTTATTCAAAAAACGGGACAACGCTACCGATTGCGTAAAATCGCCGATAGAATCCCACCCGGTGTCGGGTCCGAGAAGATTATTCATCCTCCTGTTATTGTTCCGCAACGCTCCAAGGTGAAATTGTTGCACCCAACCGAATTCGCAGTAAGTTTCCGCAAGGAAGTACAATACAGCGCTCTGAAATTTCAAAGCTTCTTCACGGGTAATGGTTTTCCCGCTTCTTTTCTTTTCGAAAACAGCTTTTACTTCCGCTTCGGTATAGTCTTCACTGTATATTTGTTCCAGACCGTGATCGGAAACCCTGCTTCCGTTGTCGTGGAAGTACTGTATCCTTTTTTTCAGGGCATCCAGAAGATCGTTATAGTTTTCGATAGCTATTCCGGCTGCTTCCCCGAGTCTTTCCACATAATCATTAAATCCATCATCAGCAATCATAATAGCCTTATCCGGACGGAAAGAGGTGGTCATTTTCACAGCATAATCACTTCCGGCCAGTTTTTGATGATGTTTAAGGGAATCCGTGGGGTCTTCTGTAGTGCATACCACTTCCACATTCATTTTGGTCAGCAGGTTACGGCAACTGTATTCGGGTGTATTCAGTTTTTCATTGACCTGCCGGTATACTTCATCCGCCGTTTTTTCACTTAACAAGGTTTCTATATCAAAATACCTTTTGAGTTCCAGATGCGTCCAGTGATACAAGGGGTTCCGCATGGTATAAGGCACTGTTTTGGCCCATGCACGGAATTTCTCTTCATCGGTCCCGTTTCCGGTTATATACTTCTCATTGATCCCCAGGGTACGCATTCCACGCCACTTGTAATGATCACCGTATATCCATATCTGTGTAAGGTTTTCAAAAACCTTGTCTTCCGCAATCTGGTCGGGAGGCAAATGGCAATGGTAATCGATAATAGGTTGTTTATCCGCATAGTTGAAATACAATTCCCTTGCGTAATCGTTGCTTAATAAAAAGCTTTCGTCCTTAATAAAACTCATGGTAAGTTATTGTCTGAATATGTTCTACCTCTATATGTAAACAGGCTTTGACTTTACTTTTGATCTCCTGTTCTTTTATTTTTCATTCGCAGGCTTTCCTATAGTGGCGAGTATACCTCCGTCCACGTAAACGATCTGCCCGTTCACAAAATTACTTGCTTTGGATGCCAGGAAAACCACGGTCCCCGCCAGGTCTTCCGGATCGCCCCATCTGCCTGTTGGGGTACGGTTGATTATAAATTCGTTGAATGGATTACCATCTACACGTATAGGCTCGGTCTGGGAAGTGGCAAAGTATCCCGGACCAATACCGTTTACCTGGATATTATATTTAGCCCATTCCGTGGCCAGGTTACGGGTAAGCATTTTCAAACCTCCTTTGGCCGCCGCATAAGCGCTTACATTGTTCCTTCCCAGCTCACTCATCATGGAGCATATATTGATGATTTTCCCGGCTTTTCTTTCTACCATTCCCCTGGCTACCAGTCTGCTCATAATAAAGGGGCCTACGAGATCCACATCTATGACCCTCCGAAAATCTTCCACGGCCATATCCAATGCCAGTTCGCGTTTAATAATCCCGGCATTATTGATCAGAATATCAATAGGGCCGACTTCCTTTTCTATCTTTTCCACATTTTCGGCAGCGGCCTTCTCATCCGTAACATCAAAAATATACCCCGAAGCTTTATACCCTTTGGAAGTGTAATGTTCCAGAGCATTCTCCAGTTTGGAAGGAGTAGTACTGGTTATCAACAGCTCCGCCCCTGCTTCACCGAGTCCTTCTGCCATGGCCATTCCCAGACCATGCGTCCCTCCGGTGATCATTGCACGTTTGTCTTTTAAACTGAATAAATCCATACGGTTTGTATTTTAATCCGCCTACACAAACCACCACCTCCCGGAACAATCATTACCCGAAGAGATTTCCGGTCGTGCGACCTTTTATTGATTCTTTATTTTATTTCATTTCGTTAGGAGGGCAAACATCCATATCTCCGTAGTCGAGGTTCTCTCCCGCCATTCCCCAGATAAACGAATAATTGGAAGTCCCGGCACCGGAGTGGATAGACCATTCGGGGGACAATACTGCCTGGTGGTTGTGCATAAATATATGCCTGGTTTCCTGAGGCTGTCCCATAAAATGACATACGGCATGACCTTCTGCCAGGTCAAAATAGAAATAAGCTTCCATTCGTCTTTCATGCGTATGTGCCGGCATGGTATTCCATATATTGCCTTCTACGAGCTCTGTCAATCCCATCTGTAACTGGCAGGTTTCCACTATACTGTTTACGATCAACTTATTGAGTATCCTTTTGTTTGCCGATTTATCATCACCAAGTGATATGATCTCTGCTTCTCCTTTACCCACTTTTTTGGTGGGGAATTTTTTATGTGCCGGAGCGGAATTTATATAGAAGAACGGCTGCCCTTCACCGGAAGCGGAAAAGATAACTTCTTTGCTTTCTTTACCGATATACAATGCTTCTTTTTTATCCAGGGTATATTCCACCCCATCCACGATTACTTTACCCGTTGCACCTACATTGATCACGCCCATTTCCCTGCGGTCCAGAAAGTTTTCGGATTTCAGATAAGGTATGGTTTCCAGAACCAGGTCTTTTTTTACGGGCATAGCACCTCCGACAATATACCTGTCGTACATGGAATAGGTTAGTTTTATTTCATCTTCCGCGAAAACGGGATCGATTAAAAACTCATCTCTCAGTTTTTGTGTGTCATACGTTTTTGCGTCCCTCGGATTGGCCGCATATCTGAATTCTGATGTAGTCATTTGTAGAAATGTATTTTTGGTTAATGCAATCGATTACACAAATATAAAACAAAAATTTACTTGTACTTAATAATTTCTGTTTTTTTCAATAATAGAAACATTTTTTTAATAAAAAGCACAAGCTATTATAGCTAATTCACAAAACTATCAAATATTTTCTTCCTGTCCATAATCGTTTTCTAAAAGATTTGGTAAAGTTTGTGAAATGTATTACGGAGATCCTCCTTTATCGGCAAAATATACGGTTTTATAAAAAAACAGGCAAATGACGGACCTTCGGGGACAGGGCGAACGCTCCATAAATTTAGTTCGGTGAAAAGTTAAAGAGTTTTGTAGTTGAGGAGTTCTGAGTTTTAAAGTTTTACGATTTGTTTTTATTCGCGAATCAACTACTTGATTAATACTGTCGGGGCAAGCCGGCCGGCGGGTTTGTGTAATGGTTATTTCACAGAGACTCACAGAGGTTTCGCAGTGTTTCAGATTTGATAGTTGGCTTAACGTCATAACAATCTATGCGGTTACCAATCCGAACTCCAAAACTAAAAAACACCCGGAAACTGTTTTGAATCCCATTAAATTAAAAGTTGTGGGACAATTTCGGAGTTGAATGTCGTATCCGGAAACTCCCGGTTCGGCAGAAAGCATCTGCGGAACGCATCCATCAAAATCGGGGTTCGGACATAGTTCCCCGGTTCGGATCAGGGTATGGAAAAGGATCAGGTGCCATGCGGAACGGAGTCGTGGAGTGTACTTACGGAGAACTGTCGCACAACTCCGACCGGATGACATTTATAATCATCGGAATCACCCCTCTGTTATTCTAACAACGGTCTTCCGAATTACTTCAAATATTTATCCACCAAGTAAACCAGTGATGCCATGGTAGCTGCTCCCAATTGCAGCTCGCGTTTGTTTACATGCTCAAACGTATCGTTGGCTGCATGGTGATGGTCAAAATATCGTTGCGAATCCGGCATCAATCCGGCCAGAACAATGTTATCCTCTTTCAGCGGACCTATATCCGCGCCACTGTGCCCCTTTTGAAAAAGGTGGATCAGGTAGGGTTCAAATAAGGGTTTCCAGCTATTTATAAGCGCATACTGCTTGTCATTACAATCCAGGTTGAATCCGCGTGGAGAGAAACCGCCGGCGTCGCTTTCCAGGGCAAACACATGCTTTTCTTTTTTTGCTTTTGCCTCTTCGGCATATTTATTCCCTCCCCGAAGTCCGTTTTCTTCATTCATAAACAGCACTACACGGAGTGTTCGTTTCGGCTTATACCCCGTTTTCTTTAAAAGCCGCAGCACTTCCATACTTTGTACACAGCCTGCGCCATCATCATGGGCACCATCGCCGAGGTCCCAGGAATCCAGGTGTCCGCCTACAACCATTATTTCCTCCGGACGCTCACTTCCTTTTATTTCACCGATAACATTATAGGATTTCACATCTTCATACTGCCGGCAGGTTTGTTTGAGATAAAAGCGTATATCCGGATTGAGTGCCAGCATACCACTCAGCAATTCGGCTCCGTTCGTACTGATCGCCGCTGCGGGAATACGTTGTGATACCGGCGTATCGCCATAGCTCATAGCGCCGGCATGCGGATAATCGTCCAGGCGAAGGTTCATAGAACGGACAATAACGCCAACTGCACCGTATTTACCGGCTTCCATGGCTCCTGCATAACGCTGGTCCACGCATCCGCCATAGGCTTCAAAAGTTTGTATGAGGTTGGCCTGCATGGGCCGGTTGTAAAAAACGATCTTTCCTTCTATCTTTTCTCTCCCCAGTTTTTTAAGATCATCAAGTCCCTGCACTTCCACTACCTGCGCTTTGATTCCACTGGACGAAGTGGCTACGGAACCTCCGAGTGCACATACCGGGACATTCGTAGTTTTTCCGGGCGATGTTTCTATATACGCTATTTCGGGAGTTCCCCTCACCCATTTCGGAACCATTACGGGTTGCAACCATACTCTATCCAGTCCGAGGGAATCCAATTGTTTTTTGGTGTAGTTTACAGCCATTTCCGCATTCAGGGAACCGGAAAGCCTTCCTCCTATCTGGTTAGACAGGTATTCCAGCCAGTCGTATCCCTTCGCATCTAATAAAGCAGTATCATATATGGCTTTTATTTGTTTCTCATCGTTATTTTGCCCGAAAGACAGGACAAAAGATACCAAAAAGATTAAAAGAATTAATTTTCTCATGGTTCAAACAAGGTGGTTTAGGATTAAAATTGTGTCCGGAAAAGCAAGTAAGGTGAGAAAATACGGAACGGTGTTTACCTTTCCTACCCTTTATATCCTGACGATCCAAAAATAAGAACTATTGTTCCACAATCCTATTCCTCCTGCAACTGTTTTTTATAATCTTCCAGGTTAGCCATGGTCTTTTCATCCAGTTCCGGTTCCTGTACGTCCTTGTATTTTTTAAGTTCGTCATACAATATATCTGCCAGGATAAGCCTGCAGGCATTTTTATCGTCTGCGGGAAGTACATACCAGGGAGCATGTGCTGTAGAAGTGCGGTTTATTGCTTCCTCATAATATTTCTGGTATTCGTCCCAAAGTTCACGCTCTTCGAGGTCGCCGGGAGAAAACTTCCAGTTCTTGTTCTTTTTGTTCAAGCGGCGCAGCAAACGTTGCCGTTGTTCCTCTTTGGAGATATGCAGGAAAAATTTGAAGATAAGCGTACCATTATTAGCTACATGTTTTTCAAAATTATTGATCTGCTCAAACCTGTTGTTCCAGAATTCCGGCCCTATATCGTCCACATTTTCAATACCGGGGATATTTTCATTCAGGATATATTCCGGATGGACCCGTGTGACCAGGACGTTTTCGTAATGTGTACGGTTAAACACACTGAATTTTCCCCGCTCGGGTAATGCGAGATAATGCCGCCACAGATAATCGTGCCGCAATTCCAGTGTCGAGGGGGTTTTAAAGCTGTATACTACCACTCCGCGGGCATTGAGATCTTTAAAAACTTCCCGGATAAGACTGTCTTTCCCCGCAGTATCCATTCCCTGAATACAGATCAGTACCCCGTATTTCCCGTGAGCATACATCCTGTTCTGAAATTTAGCCAGTTTTTTCCTCTCTTTGGACAAGGCTTTTTCCAGCTCTTCCTCTGTTGCTTCCAGGGTATTTAAGGTAGGTATGTCTTGTAAACGAATGTTTTTTTCTATCCTGTACTCCGAAGTTTTTATCTTTTCCATATAATAACGGTTCATGGTTAAATATAAAAAGAATTTTGTTTAGTACTACGCTCTTCTTTAGTTGTATTACTATTCTTTATTAATTCTTATCTTTATGAAGTATAAACGCCCTAAACCACCCTTTAGATTTCTATGAACCGAAAGAAACGAAGAGATATTGCCCTGCTGGTGCTACGACTGGCTTTTGGTTTCCGGTTGATATACGGTGTTACGGATAACATCGTTTACTGGGACAGAATGCTGGAATTTCGTGATTTTCTCTCCGAAAATGGTTTTCCTCTTTCTTTACTATGTGCCATACTTTCCGTCTATGCCCAATTTTTTGCGGGTATTGGCTGGATTATCGGATACAAGGTAAGGATTTTAAGCTTTTTAATGCTTCTTAACTTCTTCGTTGCTATTGTATGGGTACATTTATGGCACGGAGACCCTTATTTACAAACAGCTCCTGCCATCCACATGCTTGTTGTGGCTTTCCTGATATATTTTGTACATGCTGGAAGGTATTCCGTGGATGCCTACCTGGAAATAAGAGAGAAAAAACGCCGGAAACCTGTTTAAACCTGTTGTGGTCCATGAAAAACATCATCCAAACCCAATACGAACTGGTAAAGGAATCCCGGGAGGTATTATTGGAATACTGTACCCGTATTTCCCAAAAGGACTTTACGAAAGAGAACAGCTCCTTCGGTAAAGGGAGCATCCGAAACCTACTGGTACACACAGGCAATACTTATGAATTCTGGATAGGAAAACACGCATTGCAAAAAGTGAAGGTGCCCACTCCGTACACTTCGGTATTCACCGTAGATCAACTTCAGCTTTTTTACAAGGATATCGATATGCTTATGGAAGAGTTTCTGGATCGTCATATCCCGGACTTTAACCGGAACATTTCTATTTGTATAAAGGGAAAAACCAGAAATATTTCGCCCTTGCAACTATTCATCCACGTCATTACTCATGAATTTCATCACAAAGGCCAGGTGCTTTCTTTGAGCCGACACCTGGGATATGTTCCCGTAGATACCGATATTATCCGTTAATGACATTCGGGTTTTCGGTTAGTCAGGGTTGCAGATGTTCCCGAACTTCTAACCCGCAACAGAAACCTGAAACAGCCGATGTTTCCATATTAATTCCTATTTTTGCGCCACGGTACGGTTTGCTCTTTTTTTGCAGACGAACTATAAAACAAGAAGAACATGATACAGATAAAATCACCGGAACAAATAGAACTGATGCGGGAAAGCGCCCTGATCGTGTCCAGGACACTGGGTATGCTGGCAAAGGAAGTAAAGCCCGGTGTTACGACTTTATATCTCGACAAACTGGCGGAAGAATTCATTCGCGATCACGGAGCCGAACCGGGATTCCTGGGATTGTACGACTTTCCGAACACGCTTTGTATGAGCCCTAATGCACAGGTAGTTCACGGTATTCCGAACGATACTCCTATGGAAGAAGGAGATATTATTTCTATTGACTGCGGTGCGGTAAAAAATGGTTTCTACGGAGATCATGCCTATACTTTTGAGGTCGGCGAAGTGAGTGGCGATGTGAAAAATTTACTCCGTATTACCAAAGAATCACTATATGAAGGTATCAGACAATTCCGGGCCGGAAACAGGGTTGGCGATGTGGGCTTTGCCATACAGCAATATTGCGAAAACAACGGTTACGGGGTTGTACGTGAGCTGGTAGGTCACGGATTAGGATCCAAAATGCACGAAGATCCGGAAATGCCCAATTATGGCAAACGAGGCCGGGGCAAGAAATTCGCAGAAGGCATGGTGGTTGCTATAGAGCCCATGATAAATATGGGAACACAACGCATTAAACAATTGAGGGACGGCTGGACCATCCTCACTGCCGATAACAAACCCAGTGCGCACTTCGAACACGATGTGGCTATTGTAGACGGTAAACCCGAGTTGCTTTCCACCTTTGCATATATCTATGAGGCCCTGGGAATTCAAAGCAATGAAGAAGACGAATTCAGGAAAGAAGCCCTGGTACTGTAATATGTTTTTTTTCTACACTCCTATCCCGTTTTTTCCGGAAGTTCCCTGCAATGAAGAAATTATTTAAGGCCATATTGCGTTTTATTCCCAGGCCCTGGCTCATACGGGCAAGCTACTGGGTAAGCCCCGCAATGGCCGTTGCCATGCGTGGCAATACCTATACCGACCCCATAGACGGTAAAAGCTACCGGTCTTTTCTTCCTTACGGGTATGAAAAACAACGGGGAAATGTTCTGGCCCCCGGCACACTTTCCCTGGAAAGGCACCGGCTCCTGTGGCTTTACCTCAAGAATGAAACAGATTTTTTCACCGCTCCTAAAAAGGTATTACACTTTGCCCCGGAACAGGCATTCTACAAACGTTTCCGCAAACAAAACAATCTTGAGTATACCACTACCGATCTGGAATCGCCCCTGGCTGATGTAAAAGCGGATATTTGCAACCTGCCATTTGAAGACAATAGCTTTGATATTATCCTCTGTAATCATGTACTGGAACATATTCCGGATGATACCACGGCCATGCATGAACTTTATCGTGTTCTGAAACCAGGTGGAATGGGAATTTTCCAGATACCGCAGGACCTGAATCGCAAAGACACTTTTGAAGATGATTCCATAACCGATCCCAGGGAAAGAGCGGCGATTTTCGGCCAGTACGACCATGTAAGGGTATATGGCAGGGATTATTTCGACAAACTCCGCAGCATTGGCTTTACGGTCGAGGAAGTCGACTATACTGCACAATTACCTCCGGAAGCAGTCCGCCGTTATGCCCTTGCCTTCGGGGAGGTTATTCCGGTTTGCTTCAAATAATAAATCCGGCAACACCAAAACCTTGTTTCGTCCCCATAAAAAACCGGGACCGATAAGCCCGGAAGCCCAGCAATTTCACATTTCGTTTTTTAGTCGAGAATCAGGGATTTAAACCCGTCTGTCATGTATTTCTGCATTTCATTATTTTCATCCATATACAGGATAAATGCATGTACCTCCGGTTTCTTTTCCAGGAATTCCATGGTTTTTTCTAGCCCCATTACCATAAATGTCGTAGCGTATGCGTCAGCATCCATACAGTTTTTCGCCAGGATAGTCGTACTAAGTACATTCCCCTTTTTCGTATACCCGCTTATCGGGTCAATAGTGTGCACGTATTTTTCACCGGTAATGGAGTCCGTGATAGTTTTTCGATAATTTCCGGAAGTGGCCATCCCCATGTCCCTGACGCGGATCTTAGCTACGAAAGAACGCTCTTCTTCGGCTTGTAACGGATCGTCTATCCCTACGATCCAGTCACGGTCTTTCACCGTATTTCTTCCGTATGCTGCCAATTCTCCTCCGACTTCGGCGATAAAGTTATCTATACCCCGGGCCAGGAAAAAATCTGCGATAACGTCTACGGTATATCCTTGTGCTATAGCGTTAAAGTCAAAATAAATATCCCTGTGTTTCTTACGGATCGTGTTTTCGGGGGTAAGCGACACCTTGTTAAAGCCACTGTATTGCAGTAAGCTGTCTACTTTGGTACTGTCCAGCGGTATACGACGATGATCCGGCCCGAATCCCCAGGCTCTTACCAGTTTACCAACAGTAGGATCAAAATTTCCCCCGGATTCTTTCCATATACGTTGTGAAGTCAGGAATACATTCCTGAAATTCTCATCGACCACTATAGTGCTATCCCCCTTATTGATTTTGGATATATCGGAATCCGGGCGGTATGCCGACATTGACATATCTATAGAAAGCAGTATGGAATCTACAGCAGGTTTCAGATCTTCTCCTTCACGATCCGTGATATAGCTAATGGTGTAGGTACTCCCCTGGGCTTCCCCGTGAATAACTACCGCTTCAGTTTTTTTTTCAGGCTGACAGCCTGTGAGTCCTGATCCCGCTAAAAATAAAACTATTGCTGTTTTAAACAATTTCCTGGATACCATCATAGTTTATTATGTAATTGCGGCCTTTTACAACCGGTTCTTCATAGTTTTCCGAATTAGCTATACCCACACCGGCATAGTATGTCCTTGCCTTGAACTTTAGTGCGTGCTCTCTGACAATTTCCATATACACTACATCGAATTCTTTGGGATTTTCAGGATAAAGGACGGCTTTTACTACCACAAAATGTAGTTTCTTGTTCTTCAGGCAGACAAACTGGGGATCTTTTTTGAGCTTACTGTTCACTGCAACAAACTCAAAACCCCTCTTTTCGAGGTCTTTTCCGACAACGTTCATGGCAAGATTATGCAATTCCTGTTCACTAAGAATTTCCATGCGGCAAAGATACTTATTTAAAAAGGATTCCCTGGTTAAAACCGGGGTTTGTTATCACTTTTCGCTCTTATCGCATCATAAAATTTAAGTTCAATTAATAATGTGCATTAAGGGTTGAAAATCAACTACCTCGGGGCAAGCCTGCGAGGTATTTAAATGAACAAGCCTTAGCTTATTTCGATACAGAGCATCAAGGAATAAGACCCATTTAATGGGATTCAATCTTTATAACCTTCAGGGGCATATTTTGATAAAGAATGAAATTGCACTTTAGTTATTGGTTATTAAGCTATTGAGTTATTCAGGCAATGCCTATAAACTGAATAACTCAATTACTCAGTAACCTAATAACTCGACTATTTTTTTATTGAAAAACCACAACTGATTGATCTTTAACTAAAAAAAATCTGACCCTTAATTAGCATTAATAGTTAAAGAACTGAGGAGTTTTGGAATGCTTTTTTAGTATCCTGTTAAAGGTCAAAACCTTGTCTTCTGAGACAGGCCAATTTCATTACAGCTACATTTAAGGCTCGGTAAACTTTAGTCACGGATTTACGGATAACAGGATTGGTTTTCTAAAAACTATTCGTGCCTTCGTGACGAAACAAACTTTCAGTGTGTTATAAAAAACCTATGGATTAGAAATCCATGTACCTCCCAACTCCGAACGCATCAACTCCAAAACTAAAAAAACAACCAGCAATGCTAAGAAGTTGTTTGAATTTTAAGGCGCATTTGCCCTGCCCTGTGTAACCACGGTTACACAGTTCCGGAAAGTTGTGCGTATTTTTGCAGTACAATCACACAAAGACTATGGATTTTATATTTAAACCTTTTCCCTGGTATCTCTCGGGGATACTCATAGGAGCGGTGATGCTGCTGCTGATATATATGGGTAAAAATTTTGGTATGTCTTCGAACCTGCGTACCATCTGCTCTGCCCTGGGCAGTGGTAAATACTGCGGTTTTTTCCGTTTTGACTGGAAGGCACAACGATGGAACCTCATGGTTGTTCTCGGGGCTATGATAGGCGGTTATTTAACGGTAAACTTCTTGTCGGACGGCAGTGGTGTAAACCTGAACCCGGACACGGTTACACAACTGGCGCAGATGAATATTGAAGCACCGGAAGGCAAATTGTTGCCGGATGCCATATTCGGTATGGGGAACGCTTTAACTCCTAAAGGATTGCTTATTCTACTGGGAGGTGGCTTTCTTGTAGGTTTTGGCGCCCGCTATGCCGGAGGATGTACTTCCGGGCATGCCATAAGTGGTATTAGCAACCTGCAATTGCCCTCGGTTATAGCTGTTATCGGCTTTTTCCTGGGGGGACTATTGATGGCTCATTTTATACTTCCGCTGATCTTTTAACAAGAGGATTCGCTTAAAAACAGTTTTATGAAATATATTAAATTTTTACTCACAGGTATCTTCTTCGGTATTGTGCTCACCAAATCCGAAGCGGTTTCGTGGTACAGGATATATGAAATGTTCCACTTTCAGTCCTTTCACATGTACGGCATTATCATGCTAGCCATTGGTACCGGGGTTATAGGCATTCAAATTTACAAACGGAGAAAAATAAAAAATACGGAAGGAGAGATTATACAAATCCCGGATAAAGAGAAAGGATTTACGCGTTATCTTGCCGGAGGCATTCTATTCGGGCTGGGGTGGGCGCTGGCGGGGGCATGTCCCGGACCTATGTACATTCTCTTCGGAGCGGGTTTCTGGAGTATGGGGATTGTTATCCTGGGTGCCCTGGCCGGAACTTTTGTCTACGGACTACTCAAAGATAAATTACCACACTAAATAGCAAGCAAACACCATAAAAAAAGCCTTCCGAACGAATCCGGAAGGCTTTTCTATTGATAAGTCTCTTACTTCAAGACACTGTTTAATTTTTAAGTGGTAAAAATCCGTAGTTTTCGGAATAATTCAGCATTTGTTCTTCAAAGCTTTGGGGTTGCGTTACTTTAATTGCGGTAATTTCCCCGGTATCATTGGTTTCCGGCACCAGTACCGGATTCACAAAACCGCTGTAGGGGGCAGATTTAAACACTTTGTTCCTATCCAGAACTTCTTTGTGCACCGCCTGGTCCACTTTTACTCCGTAACCTTCCACAAGCGCTTTCGCGGCTTCGTAATCGCCTTCGGATTTAATGCGCTGGGTTTCTTGCAACAATTCTCCGAACAATCCTCTTAATTTATCGTAATCGTTAATATTGTAATAGGTCTTGCCATCCCTCTTTATCTTTTCAATAACATTCTCTTTCTGACCTTTTTCGTACACCCAGGCCGATACCCATTGTCGATTACGCATATGTGCTTCTTCCACATCTTTGCCAGGCTCCAGGCGTACAAGCTGTGTGAGCAAACCGTTGCGGATATATCCGTCATACTCCGCCATAGCAACTTTGCGATAATCGTCCACCAGGCCGAGTTCCTGTATTTTCGGGTCCATAATATAGTATAACCCTACCAGGTCTGCCCTTCCTTCTTCCAGGGTGGAAGCGTAGCTTTTCAGGGTTTCCTTGGTTTCTCCCACACCGGGATTCAGTTTTCCGGAAGCGTGCCCTATAACTTCGTGAAGGGCAGTATGTAACTTCCCTCCCAGTTCCCCGTATTTTTTAGCGAGTTCCAGTTCTTCTTTATCGTGGACAAATTCTTTTAAGCGATCCCCGCTTCCGGCATTCCCGTATGCTTCTATGATATTTCCTAACGAAACGGACTTGGAACCGTGTGCTGCACGTATCCAGTTGGCATTAGGAAGGTTCACCCCAATAGGTGTGCTCGGTGAAGCATCTCCCGCTTCACCTGCCACGATAACCGTTTTGTACGACACCCCTACCACATTCTCCTTTTTGTGTTCCGGCATCAGCGGGGAATTGTCTTCGAACCACTGTGCGTTATGGGCGAGGACTTCCATTTTTTTGGACATCTCAAAATCCTTGATCTGTATGATGGACTCGTAAGATCCACGATATCCTTTAGGGTCGTTATATACTTCTATAAAACTGTTGATATAATCTATATTGCCTTCGGTTGCTTTGGTCCAGGCCACATTATAATCGTCCCAGGTCTGCAGGTCTCCCGTCCTGTAATACTCCATAAGCAATCCAAGCGCTTCTCCCTGTTTTTCATTCTCAGCCACCTCTTTTGCCTTTCCGAGCCAATAAATGATCTTATCTATCGCTTCTCCATACATTCCCCCGCTTTTCCAGACCTTTTCTACCAGCTTGCCATTCTCTTTAACCAGTTTGGAATTCAAACCGAAAGAAAGCGGTTTCGCCGGGTCGGGAGATTTCATCTTTGCATAAAAAGCATCTACTTCATCCGCACTGATTCCTTCACCATAAAAATTTATTGCGGATCCTTTTATCAAACCCTTCGATTCATCCAGGTTTACCTTTTTGGCATCGACATCATTAAAAAGTATATGCACTACAGTATCGTCGAGTTCTGTCCCGGTTTCCTTCAAAAGAGTGTCCAGGTATTCTTTACTGAAACCGGGTTTTATTTTGTCGTTGGAGTAGTGATGGTGAATGCCATTGGAAAACCATATGCGTTTCAGATATACCTCAAATGCTTTCCAGTCTGCCGAAGTTTTATCTCCCTCATAGGTTTTATAGATATCCTCAAGGGCTTTTCGTATGGCAAGATTGTGTTTGTAATTCTGATCCCACATAATATCCCTTCCGGAGAGGCCGGCCTGGGTGAGATAGTAAACCAGTTTTTGTTCTTTAAGGCTCAGGTTATCCCAGGACGGTATCTGGTAACGAAGAATACGAAGGTCGGCAAACTGCTCTACAACGTAATCAAACTTCTTTTCCGATACTTCTGTTTTTTTCTCCCGGTTTCCTTTTTTTTCATCGGCACAGGAAAATAACAATCCGCAGACCAATGAAAAGCTAAGTAATATTTTCGCATTCATATTTTTAGTGATTTTCGAATAGAATGCCACAAAAATAACAATTATATAACTCCAACTCTATTAAATGTTATTTTTATAAATAGAACTCGTTTAAACTTTTTCCAATTGGCTACAAAATAATCTTTTTGCCCCAAATTTTGTCTTTTTATTACTCCGTAGCTCTGCTATGCAATGCAAAAAAGCCAAAATTTGGAACAAAAATCTCTATTTTTCGCTTCAATCAAAAAAGTTTAAACGAGGTCATATTCAAGACCGTTGTATGGAATGGAAAGTTGCAGATTAATGGAATAAAGGAATTTGTAAAAAAACAAAAAAACCGATACAGCTATTATGCATCGGTTCCTTTGTTTGTATAATTTGGTTGTTCGTAGGTTACCCTCCGAAATCGTCGAATCTTACATTTTCCGGCGGTACACCAAAGTCATCACACATTTTTTCTACTGCTTTGTTCATCAAAGGAGGTCCGCAGAAATAGAACTCTATATCTTCAGGCGCCTCATGATGGTTCAGGTATTGATCTATCACTGCCTGGTGTACAAATCCGAGGAATCCGTCTCCTTCGGCATCATCCACGTTTTTCTTTTCTTTCCAGTTATCTTCCGGAAGTGGCTCAGATAATACTATATAGAACTTGAAGTTAGGAAATTCGTCCTGCAGTTCTTTGAAGTGATCCAGGTAGAACAACTCCCTCTTAGAACGTCCACCGTACCAGTAACTCACTTTTCTACCAGTTCTCAGGGTTTTAAAAAGGTGGTACAGGTGCGAACGCATAGGCGCCATACCTGCCCCTCCACCTACGTAAAGCATTTCTGCTTCCGAAGGGTTGATAAAGAACTCTCCGTAAGGTCCGGAAATAACTACTTTATCTCCTGGTTTTCTGGAGAAGATATAAGAGGACGCTATACCGGGGTTCACATCCATCCAGTTGTTCTTGGCACGATCCCACGGCGGAGTAGCCACCCGAACGTTCAGCATGATCTCTCTTCCTTCGGCAGGGTAAGAAGCCATGGAGTAAGCACGTTCCACTGTTTCATCGTTCTTCATTGTCAATGGCCACAGGTTAAATTTATCCCACTCCATTTTGAACTTATCAGGTTCTCCCGGGTGTTCTTTAGGGTGTGCGGTAATGTCGATATCTTTAAAATCAACAACGCATTTGGGAATTTCGATCTGGATATAACCTCCGGGCTGATAGTCCATATCTTCGGGAATCTCCACAACGAATTCCTTGATAAAAGAAGCTACGTTATAGTTTCTGACCACGACTGCATCCCATTTCTTAATTCCGAATACTTCCTCCGGAACTTCGATCACCATATCCTCTTTTACCTTCACCTGGCAACCGAGCCGCCATCCTTCGGCAATTTCTTTTCTGGTAAAGTGCGGTTCTTCGGTAGGCAGAATGTTTCCTCCGCCTTCCAGCACACGACATTTACATTGGATACAAGTACCACCGCCACCACAGGCAGACGGCAGGAATATTTTGTTATTTCCGAGTGTTGACAAAAGTGTTCCTCCGGAAGATACCTCCACATCCTTTTCGCCATTGATGTGCAGCGACACAGGGCCGGACGGTACCAATTTAGACTTAGCCCCCAAAAGAATGGCAACAAGTACCAGGATCAACAACAAAAATATAACTATACTGGCTAAGATCACTGAATAATCCATATTCTATATATAAAACAATTTATAATGAAACTCCCATAAAACTCATAAAGCCTATTGCCATAAGCCCTGTGATAATAAAAGTAATTCCCAATCCCCGTAAAGGCGCCGGCACGTTGGAATAGGTGATCTTTTCGCGGATGGCGGCAATGGCGAGGATCGCCAGAAACCAGCCTATACCGGAACCTACCCCGTAAATGGCGGACTCTCCCAAACCACCGAAATCTTTTTGCTGCATGAACAGGGATCCACCGAGGATAGCACAGTTCACCGCGATCAGGGGAAGAAATATTCCCAGGGCCCCATATAATGCCGGGGCAAATTTTTCCACAATCATCTCTACCAGCTGTACCATAGATGCAATTACCGCAATAAACATGATAAAGCTGAGAAAGCTAAGGTCTAAACTGGCATACTCCGCACCTAACCACGAAAGTGCTCCGGGTTTCAACAAGTAGTTATCCAGTAAGAAGTTTATAGGAACCGTTATAGCCAATACGAAAATAACCGCTGCTCCCAATCCCACGGCTGTTTTTACCGTTTTGGATACTGCAAGATAAGAACACATGCCCAGGAAGTAGGCAAAGATCATGTTCTCTATAAAGATACTTTTTACGAAGAGATTTACGTAATCCATTTTTTTAGTTTTTACAAGACAGTGAAGAGCCTTTTATCTTTTTTCGATTAGTTTTCTATTCCTGGAACGTTGTATCCATATCAGAATACCTACGGTTAACAGAGCCATCGGGGGAAACAACATAAATCCGTTATTTTCGTATCCTACAGCATACAATCCCGTAGATTCTGCCAGGGTTACTCCCTTATGTCCCAATACTTCTATTCCGAACAATTTCCCGGAGCCGAGCAATTCCCTGAAGAATGCCACAATAATAAGGATCAATCCGTACCCGGCCGCATTCCCTATACCGTCCAGAAAGGATTTCCAGGGACCGTTACCCAATGCAAAAGCTTCCAGGCGCCCCATTACAATACAGTTGGTAATGATAAGCCCCACGAATACGGAAAGCTGTTTACTGACATCGTATGCATACGCCTTAAGCACCTGGTCTACCAGGATTACAAGTGAAGCCACAATAACCAGTTGCACGATAATACGAATACGGTTTGGTATAAGGTTCCGGATAAGGGAAACAATAATATTACTGAATGCCATTACCGCCATTACGGCAAGTGTCATTACCACAGCAGGTTTTAACTGTACCGTAATAGCCAAGGCCGAACAGATTCCCAATACCTGTACGGTAATCGGGTTGTTATCGTTCAGCGGATCGGATAACAGCTGCCTGTTTTTCTTGGAAAACAGGGGTTCTTTTTCCTCAGACACAAAAAGAAATATAGGCGATTTTTTAGCTTTTTTACTCATGATGTCCTATTAATTTAGTGCTAATTGAGTTTTTTGTTTCTTAAAGTAAGGCAGATAGTGCAACAAACGTTCTTTTATCATTGCCGATACACCATCGCCGGTAATGGTAGCTCCGGAAATGGCATCCACCTCGTTATCGCCTTTGGTGCCGCTACTTTTAGATACTCGTACACCAACAAGTTCGTCACTGTCGTCAAATATCTTCTTACCTTCAAACTGTGCCTGGAACCAGGGCTGGGTAATTTCTGCTCCAAGACCGGGGGTTTCCCCGGCATGGTCAAAATTAACTCCTTCTATAGTGTTCAGATCATCTTTAAGAGAAACATAACCCCAGATAGCATTCCAGAGCCCCGCTCCCCTCAAAGGTACAATATAATATTTTTCTCCGTCAACATCTGCGATGTAAATAGGGAAATGCTGCTCACTCACCGGAAGTTTAAGTTCTTTGTTCAGGTCCAGATCAAAAGCTTTCGAACTTTCATCTACGGAACCGTCAGACATCAAAGATAATTCTTCTTTAATGTAGTCTTTATACTTCCCTTCTGCAGCTTCCCTCTCCACGTCAATTCCGATAGATTTAAGGATATTCTGCATTTTTTCTTTTCTCACATTCTCATCTTGCTTCGGTTTGAGGGAAGTCGCCGCGAAAGCAAGCAGGAACGCGACAATTACCACCATTGCTATAGCAAAGATAAATGTATATGTATTACTCTCTCGGTTCATCACTAAGCAGTTTTAAGTTGTTTAGACGCCAGTCTTTTCTTTCTCCTTTTTATGTTAGCTTCCACAACATAATGATCGATGGTCGGCGCAAATACATTCATCAGCAGTATTCCCAGCATTACTCCTTCCGGATATGCAGGGTTGAACACCCGGATCATAATACAGAAGAGTCCTACCAGTATACCATATATCCATTTCCCTTTGGTTGTCTGGGCTGCAGAAACGGGATCCGTAGCCATAAACACCACACCGAAAGCAAAACCACCTACCATCAGATGCTCGTACCATGGAAAGCTCATCAGGGCATTGGCACTCCAAAGGTTAAACAGAAGTCCCATAATAGTTCCTCCTATAACGGCACCGAGCATAATCCTCCAGCTTCCTACCCCGGTGAAGATGAGCAATGCTGCTCCTATCAGGATAAAAAGCGTGGATGTTTCCCCGATAGATCCGGGAATAGCTCCGCTAAACATATCAAACATACTGAAATGTACATCGTGACCGGCAGCAAGGCTTCCCAGGATAGTTTCTCCTGAAATTGCGTCTACGTTAGTAGCCTCCGAAACCCATACTTTATTTCCGGACATGTACGTGGGATATGCAAAAAATGCAAAAGCCCTGGCAACTAAAGCGGGATTCAGAATATTCATCCCCGTTCCGCCAAAGGCTTCTTTTCCGATCAATACTGCAAATGCAACAGAAAGACCTACCATCCATAAAGGAATATCCACGGGCATTATCATGGGAACCAGCAGACCTGTTACCAGGAAACCTTCGTTCACCTCGTGTCCTCTGTATATGGCAAAAACAAATTCTATTGCCAGACCTACTCCATAAGACACTACAATAATAGGTAGTACTTTCCACAAACCGTGTGTAAATGCGTCCATAAAGGCCACATCACCACCATTTAACTGGTGTAGGTATTGGTACCCGGTGTTGTAAATGCCGTAAATCAGGGCCGGTAAAAGTGCAATAACCACGGTAATCATGGTACGCTTCAGGTCTACCGCATCACGGATATGCGCACCTTTTTTAGTGGTATGGTTGGGCACGTAAAGGAATGTATCCAACGCGTTGATCGCGGGTGCGAACTTTTCCCATTTTTCCCCTTTTCCGAAGGGTTTCTTCAGTTGATCTATTTTATTTCTTAAAAACTTCATAGCTTATATATTAGCCAACTTCTTTAATCATTAAATCCAGTCCCTGCCTGATGATATCCTGCGCTTCGATCTTGGAGGTACAGGTATAGTCTATCAGCGCAAAGTCTTCGGGGGCTACTTCGTAAATCCCCAGGTTTTCCATTTTTTCGATGTCGTTTACCATACAGGCTTTCAGCAACTGCATAGGATAAACATCCATCGGCATTACCTTTTCCATCTCTCCGGTAACTACCAACGCTCTCTCCTCACCGTTCAGGTTGGTATCTACCTTATATTTCTTCTTAGGGAATAACCATGAAAAAGAAGTATGGTGCATGCTCGGTATGTTGTTGTCTTTGAAAGGCAACCATCCGAACATTCTGTAGTCGTTTCCTTCGGGGATTACGGTTAGCGTACTGGGATAAAACCCGATGAAACCGTCTCCGGATATCTTGTCCCCGGTAAGCACATCACCACTGATAATCCTTACATCGCCAGAATCGTTATTTACAAGAGCCTTTACGGAAGACCCTATTTTCACCCTGTAATACTGAGGTTTTTCCACTTCGGTACCGGCAACGGCAACCGTACGGGTAGCGTCGAACTTGCCGGTACGGAACAGTTTACCTATGATAGCCACATCTTCAGGGCTGATCACCCACACCCGTTCTCCCGCATTCAAAGGATCGATATGATGTATCTGCACGCCCACATTTCCTACCGGATGCGGCCCGGAAACCCGGTGAATTTCCACTCCTTTTACATTACCGAAAAAAGAAGAACCTTTAGCTACGGACAAATGGGTCTTACCTGCTGTTAATTTGGCTACAGCATCAATCCCTGTCTGAAAATCTTCTTCCCTGCCCTGAAGCACAAACTCAACATCGGCTGCCAGCGGAGCGCTTGCATAGGCCGAAATAAAGATAGCTTTCGGAGTGTCGTCCGGATTAGCGACTACATCATAAGGACGTTGGCGGATAAAAGGCCAGCATCCGTTCTCCAGTAAAAACTCCTTTACCTCTTCAGGAGAAAGCTGTTTCGGATCCCCGGCACCAATCTCTTTGTAAACATCCTGGCTGTCGGCTTCAATCACCACTTCCAGTATCCTACGCTTAGCGCCTCTTCTTATTTCCGCGAGTGTACCACTAACCGGAGCTACGAATTTTATTTTTTCGTTGTACTTGGAATAGAAAATAACATCACCTGCTTTTACTTTTTCTCCCTCTTTCACAACCATTTTAGGAGTAGTGTTGTGAAAATCCGTGGGCTTTAGTGCGAAGGTTTTAACTCTCGGGGCTTCTGAAACTACTTTTTCCGCCTCCCCTTTCAAATTGATGTTTAAACCTTTTCTGATACGAATGTCATTGGACATGTTACAATTGGATTGTTTTGAAAAATAGGTTATTCAAAAATTCATGCAAATTTATAAATTTATGGAATATTTATTCCCCATAGGAAAGCACTGTTTTTGTTATTTATATCCATTCTAAACAAATGCTTTGTTTTTGATTATAAAGGTAAAACAGCATCGTCAGAAAAGACCAAGGCACATTGACCGAAGTGGTGTTATAAAAAAGCTCCCCGCGCAAAAAGCACATATAGTCCGTAACACCACAATCCTCAGATATTCCTTCCGACAGCTTGGTAAAGCACAGCAATTGACATACGGATCTTCCATCTCATTTTTTGTTTATCTTTACCGCATGATGCACAGAAAAAAGTATTTCCTCCAGCTCCTGGCTATCATGCCTTTACCCCTGCTCACAGGTCTCTTTGCACAGCCTGAACTGGAGGTAGAACCACCGGAACACATAAAATCGATCATTTTTAAAAGCGACGGAGACAATCGGGACGATCAATTTCCTATCATAACACAAGGAGAAACTTTCACCCTGTCTTTTGATGATCTTCAGGCGAGGGAATCGGACTATTATTATAGTATTGTGCACTGTAACGCGGACTGGACCCCGTCGGACCTGCTCAGATCACAATTTCTGGACGGTGTAGATAACCAGAGAATACAGGACTACAGAAATTCGGTGACCACCCTGCAGCCCTACTCACACTACGATCTCACTCTGCCTAATTCCCGAACGCGCCTGAAACTTTCGGGTAACTATATACTTAAAATATTCGACAGGAACGACAGACTACTGTTCTCCAGGCGTTTTATCATCTATAAAGACATGGTATCGGTAGGTATGGTACTGAAAAGAGCCCGCGAAATGAGGGTAATCGATGAAAAGCAGGTAGTACAGTTTACCATAAACACCAATGGCCAGGCCCTGGTAAACCCACAACAGGAAGTAAAGGTGGTTATACTGCAAAACCACAACTGGAACACGGCGATCACCGGGATCAAGCCCCAGTTCTACTCCGGCAACCAGTTAATTTACAAATACGACAAAGAGACCTCTTTTGACGGGGGTAACGAATACCTCTATTTCGACAATAAAGAAATACGGGCTTCCACCAGTACGATTTCCGGCACTGAGTTACTCGATGTTTACAACACCTACCTGTTTACCAATACGGTAGAAAGCGACAAACCATATACGTATTACCCGGACATCAACGGGGATTTTGAGATCCGTACCCTGGACGGGAATGCCAGGGACAATGACACGGAAGCCGACTATGCCGATGTACATTTCAGCCTGAAGTACAGCCAGGAAATAGGTCTCAATGAAGTATACGTATACGGAAAGTTCAACAACTACCAGTTTACCGGACAAAACAAAATGGTCCTGGATGAGAGTGGCAGAAGGTTAACGGCTAAAATCCGGCTTAAACAAGGGTTCTACAACTATAAATTTGTCATGGCCGGCCCGGACGGCATGGATTACACCACCATAAACGGCAATCATTTTGAAACGGAAAACAACTATCTGGTACTGGTCTATTACCGTAATTTTGGTGACATGTACGACAGTCTTATCGGCATCGGAAGCGGCACTTCGGTAAATATATCCAACTAAAAGGTTTGTCATTTCGGGAAGATAATTCGGGAAAAACCAGGCATCTGAAGTAATGCCGGATAAAAAATTTATTCGCAAATTGAATCAGATAAAACTAAAATTTGTATTTTTGTTTGGAGGGATTCTTTATCAGTATCCTTAAACAACCCGAAATTGTGGTTATACTATTTTAAGTTTTTTTATATGATCACACAAATAACCAAAGGCATAAAAATCTCAGTAATCACCAGTTTTGAAGGCACTTTCTTCAAGAACTACAGGATGCATTTTGCTTTCGGTTACAAGATCACCATAGAGAACCAGAGCAAAGACTCGGTACAGCTAACGTCCAGACACTGGCAGATCTATGATTCCCTGAATCATCCCGAATTTGTGGATGGAGAGGGAGTTATAGGCAAAAAACCCGTATTAAAGCCCGGAGAGTCTCATTCTTACAGTTCCGGATGCCTGTTGACTTCCCCTATAGGGGCAATGCGGGGGCACTATAATATGGTGAATTTTACCTCTACCCGGAAGTTTCGGGTATATATTCCCACATTTAAACTTTGCGCCCCCTTCGCACTTAACTAAACAAGGGTTTCCTTTTAGTCCGATCCCTTTTCCTCCCCATTCTTATACCGGAGCAGTGCTTCAACAAAATAATAATCTCCATAAGTAAGCGGTACATCCACTTCAGATTTTTGAGGTATATGCCCTACTCCGTGTTTTAACAGGAATCCCCCGTTAGTCCCTTCGGAAGCCACATAAGTTTCCGTAGCCAGGGTATGAAGCATTTTGCGGGCATTTACCGCGTATTTTTCAGCTTTATCTTTTTCTACATAGTCTTTGAGTTCCAGTAAGGCGGAGGCTGTAACAGCACCTGCCGAGGAATCACGCAAAGCATCCGGAATATCCGGGGCATCGAAATCCCAGTACGGAACTTTGTCTTCGGGCAGATTGGGGTGGTTTAGTATAAATTCGGCAATCTTTACCGCCTGGTCAAGATATTTACGCTCACCCGTGGCCCTGTACATCACCGTATATCCGTAAAGCCCCCATGCCTGTCCCCTCGCCCATGCAGATGCATCGGAGAAACCCTGGGCCGTTTTCTTTTCTTTGACCTTTCCGGTATGCACATCATAATTAAGTACATGATACGAACTGTTATCCTTGCGGAAATGGTTTTTCATGGTAGTATCCGCATGCCTTACCGCTATGTCGTAATAGATTGAATCTCCGCTGTGTTCCGTCGCCCAGAAAAGGAGTTCCAGGTTCATCATATTGTCTATAATAACCAGGAAGTCGTCATTACGCGAATCCCAGGAACGTATACACCCGACAGTTTCGTCAAACCTTGAGGCGAGGGATTTGGCACTGTTCATCAATATTTCTTCATAGGCCGGCGAAGGCGCCATTCTCTCTGCATTACCGAAACTGCAGAACATCATAAAGCCAAGGTCATGGGTCCCGGTATTGAACTGTTCTTTGGCAAGTACCTCCATAATACGGTCTGCTTCTTCTTTCAATACAGTATCTCCCATGTCTTCATACAGGTACAGAAGAACACCGGGATAAAAACCACTGCACCACCAACCGGAATCACTCGTCTCGAGTTCATCTTTTTCCGCAAAATATGTTTTCGGGAATTTGTCATCCGGCAACAATGTCATCATATGCTTATATTGAACAGCTGCTCTTTTCAATACCCGATCTGCCACCGGGTACAGGTTATTTTCCTGACCGGATGCCGGAATAGCAAGCAGTATTACAAACATTAAAAGGATTATTTTTTTCATGTCTTTATATTTATTGTTTTTTAAAGGGTCTTTTACCTGTTATTTTATCGTTCTAATGGTACTTCCAGCACTCGTACGGGAGTTCCGGGCCTTTCTGTCAATCCTTCCCCATCTGCCTGCTCCACTTCCTGTACAAAAAGGTGCAGTTGTTTTGCCTTTTTCCATAATTGCGTGTCATAGGAAGGCTCCCACTGCCCTACGGACGACGAAGTAAGGTCGTACACCTGCCATTCGGAACTATCCTTAACACCTGTACTTGCCAGGGAAACTTTATTTTCTCTCTCTTCGTCTCGGAACAACAAATGGAGTAACACCTTCCCGGCTTCTTTCGTAACCAGTAATTGGGGTCTGGACAAAGGTATTCTTTTCGTTCCGCCACCGCCCAGCTCAAAAGGTGTTTGCCGAAATCGGGTAGTACGTCTTTTCCAGTTTTCACCTTCTTTATACACTACCTGGTATTGCGGTATTTCGTCCTGCTTCCAGTAGGTGGCTATATAAGGTACTCCACGGTCATCGGCTGCCATAGACGTCTGGTTTATAAGGCCGCTACCTTCGGGAACTTTCCAGGCGTATTCCGCTGTTGACCTGGTAATGGGTAATTCATACTTTTGGCCTGTAGACTTTTCCCAGCTTATTCCACCGTCACGGGACCTGGCATAGCATAAATCGTGATTGGATGCCACGTCCCAGGTCTCCCGCCACACCCAGGAAAGATGTATGGTTCCCTGATGATCCACACAAGCCTGCCAGTAAGCGCTTCTTTGTCCTTCCCCGTCTATAAGGTTGTCATGTAATTGTTTCCATTCTCTCTTCTCTGTATCATATGTATTTACCACCATATTTCCCCGGCCCGAGCTTCCGGACCTGTAAAAAAACAGGATTTCTCCATCCGGAAGGGCGTAAAACTCCGGGTAAGTGACCTTATTCTCTTCTTTTCCGGTCATGGATATTTCTTCCCCAAGGTCCAGCGCAAAGGGTTCCTCACTCCTGGCATACCGCAACGGGGTATCGTGATGGTCCCAGGATACGTGCAGATAGCCTTCCCCATCTACAGCGATACTAATGGTATTGTGGGCATCGGCAGTATTTCCCCGATAAGGACTTTGTTTTACTTTCCAATCCGTATCGCCAAGCTTCCGCATTCCGAGGGTAAGAAAACCGTCGGTATCGTAATAGGCGATAAACTGTCTTTCTCCGTGGGTAGTCAGGGCATTTTTACGGAATATCACCGCATTTACCGAGTTGTTGGCCCAGCCATCACCCACTACGGTCTCCCTCGTCTTTTCCTGTGCGGAGATCGCAGGAGATAAAAACAGGGATAAGATTAAGATCATTCCCAATCTTTGCCTGGCTAAACCTGATATGGAACCTGTTAATTTCACTGTTTTATGCTGATATGTTTTTGATGGCGGGATGAGACAATATATCTTTTTACAGAGGATATCCCACAATATTATATATCTCTATCCTTCTTCTTTTGATCTTTTTACCGTCACATTCCTGGCATAATAGAAGGTCTCCGCTTCGGGTCCAGGAGAACCGGACGATCCTTCCATTTGCAGGTTGATAATCAGCCAGAGCGGTTTTCCTGTAAAATTTGCCCGATGACTCCCTGTTCTTTTTCCGTCTATAAAATACTCTATGGTGATCATCTTATCATCAATACGCTTCAATACGGCTGTGTATTCATGCCATGCCTCCATCGCATCCGGAATGTTTTTCTTAACAGTAGACACTTCTTCCGGGGTAATAAAGGTGTTTTGCCAGTTGTAGGTATCGCCTTTGAACTCCAGGATATCGCTTTCCGGAGGCCACCCGTCTACCGCAGTCAGCCAGAAAGCGGGCCATGTTCCTTTGGCTATCGGGGCACGAAACTCTCCGGACACCTTATATACCGGGTATTCCCTGCTTATCTCAATATGGTGTTTGGCGTGTATTGCCCCGGAATGATATTTAATCTGCTGATGGGGCGGGCTACTGCTCTTCCCCTCGTCCTTGTTTACCGGGGTGGCTTTTATCCGCAGTACTCCATCGTTTAACGCAAGCTGTTCCCGATTTTCCGGGCCGGCATACATCCGGGCCGAACCGTTGTGGTCGCTTCCCCAGGGATAGAGATAGTTCCAGTGTTTTGCAAAAACATCATAACCGGCAAAGGAAGTACCGTCTATCACGGTTTCCCAGTCGGGTTCCTTGTCTTTTTTTGGGTAGTATGCGTGATCCCTGGATACCTTTTTTCCACTCCATATCTTTTTCTGTGTCCAATCGGCCGGCGGATCGGTCCAGAAGGGGGTTTCGGGGGATAACCCGAGTATCAGAAACACCTCTGTACACAGGTACAGGCTCCCGGTGGAAAGATAACCTTCGGCTATCTCCGGGTCACGACCGTAAAATCCAAGGGTAAGCCAGCCTTTTTCATCGAACATATCGGGTGCGCTATGGTGTTTCTTCACTACCGAATACAAGGCAGAACGTACCTGGGCAGCGCTGATCTCTTTTGGCAATTTCCGTAGTAAAGCCATTTGGGACAATGCCTGGAAAGCACCGTACCGGTATGGGATGGAACGTCCTATGGGAGGATAGGTACCATCCGGTGCTATCAGCCTTTCCTGTATGGCTGCGTAGCGCTGTGCCCTTTCCGTAAACAGGCGATAATCTTTCAGAAAAGCCTGGTAGCGCCATCCTTCCAACGCTCCCTTCTTTTCCTTCAGAACATTCCCGATATCGAGCAACATGGGCTGTATGACATAACTGTTGTAGTAATCCCAATGAAAGTCTGGGCCGTCGCCATACATGCCGTCTCCGAGATACCATTCCTTGTGTTTGTTCAGGGCATATTCTATACGGACCATATCCGCTTTTCCTTCAAATTTCAAAAGGGCAGCTTCTACCATCGCGGTAAACAACAGCCAATTGCTGTATGCGGGGGAAATGTCACGGGTAGATTTAAGGGCCGTTAATACATTGCCCTGTGTTTGTTTGTCCAGCCTTTCCCATAACTGTGTCGGGGCACGTAGCAGGCCCTGTGCAAAAAAGGCGGCATCTACCAGGGGTTGTCCCCCTTTCGTAAAGTTCATAAAATCGGCAGAATCCGGGTCCGTGGCATTCTGTATACCTCTCAACGTCAAACGGATATATTTTTCCCGGAGTTTCCCTTCCGTAGTATTGTCCGGACCGAGTTCGAGCCACGGGGCCATTCCCGAAAGGGTCCTGCCAAACGCTTCCAGATAGGTCACTTGTTTGCGGTCTCCCCAGGGATTGGCAGTGGTTTCTACAGGCATCGTTTTTTTTAACTCATTTTTGCCCAGGGCTTCCAGTACCGGGGATGCTATTTTTACCAGGCTGGTTACAAAATATTCCCGGGCTTCCTTACCGTCCGGGACATCTTTTCCCCCTTGTTGTGCCAATCCCGAAGAGATCGGGATAAAAAATAACAAAAACAGGGCAATACAATGTTTGTACATGTTTTTACTTTTTATACTTTTATAAAGGGGCGGAATATTCTCCGCCCCCTTTTCTTTTCCGAATATAAAGATTATGGGTGAAATTTTTAATACCCGGGGTTCTGTTCTAGGGTAGCGTCTTTATTGAGTTGAATTTCGGAAAGAGGAATCGGAAATAAAAGATTAGCCTCCCTGATACCCTCAACCCCCATACCTGAAGGAGCTCCGTAATTTAAATGTACCCTATCCAATAAAGTTTTAGTCCGCATCAATTCCATCCTTCTATTTTCTTCTCCAACCAGTTCTCTTACGCGTTCATCCAAAATAAAATCCAAATCTATATCCGAGGCTGACACCAGAGGTGCATTTGCCCTTTCCCTCAGCATATTAATTGATGTAGCTGCACCATTCAAATCATCTTGTCCAAGTTGCGCTTCGGCCTTCAATAAATAGGTTTCACCCAATCGCATTAAGATAAAATCTTTCCACATACCAAAACCAAAGGTATCCCTCGGATCAAAATGTCTCCATTTCAAGGTATACGGGTTAATAATGAACAATGTATCCGGCCCTTCATACGGAACAGGCTGCCCAAACAATTCATGATTAGGGTCGTTGTAAGTAAGGTTTCTTTTGATATTATACTCAGAATTCCGCATATCCCCATCATCATACAAATCGTATAGCACCCAATTATTGAGACGTATCCTTGTAAGGCCACGTCCTCCCAAATCGGTTGCAGGTATCATACCATTCCTGTTATGGTATGCACCGCCCCACACCCTGCGTTGTTGCGGGTTTCCTGTACTTCCACCGCGTACATCTGCAGGGTTTTCGGCTTCGAGCACCCAAATGGCCTCTGAATTCCCTTGTGATCGGCGTATGTTTCCCTTAAAAAACATATCTGAAAAAGGGTCGCCGGGTTCATCGGCATTTACCCCATAACGCTGTCTAACCAAATCGACTCCGGGAGCAGCGATTACCAAATCACACTGATCCTCTGCTTCCGAGTACCTGCCCATTCTTAAATAAGCCTTTGCCAGCAATTGGCTGGCTGCTGTACTGCTCACCCTTTGTTCATATTCGGTTTTGCCAAGTTCAGGCAAATTGGCCACCGCATACAAAAGATCTTCCTCTATAAGGGCATTTACTTCTTCCAAACCTGCTCGGGTAAAATCCGTTTTAGGCGAAGTAATTGGCTCTGTAACTATCGGCACACCTCCAAATAGTGTTGCAAGTTCTTCATAGCACTTGGCGCGGAAAAAACGGGCTTCTGCATTGTATTCCCTCAATTTTTCCTCGGTCATCCCGGCTATGTTCTCCCCATTGTTTTCAATATTATTGATAATATTATTAGCATTTTCAATAATATCGTATTCCCAACCCCACATCCAGGATGCAGCGTCGTTATCCGCCATTAAGATATTATACCTATAAAAAGGATTTTCAACCCCTTCAGGTTGGGTTGGCCAGACAATGTCTGTCCCTACATTCCAGACACTTACCCAACCTTGCCTGTCTGATCTTGTATAAAAATTGCTGGTTGCTTCATACATTAGTACAAGAGCAGCTCTTAATCCAAGATCATCAACAATATCTGTAGAGTATCGGTGTTCCACCTTCTCATCCAAAAAGTCATCACCACATGAAACAGCAGTGATTAGGGCTATAGAAAGTGTTATTGATTTTATATACTTTTTCATCTGTCTGTTTTTTAGATTATAAGGAAATGTTCAATCCCAAAGAAATAGTACGTGTCAAGGGGTAATTATTGGCCCAATCATCCGACCCTCTAGGATCCTGAGTACTTTCAGGATCCCACCCTATCCAATTGGTAAAGGTATACAGGTTACGCCCGGCAAGATACAATTGAAGGCTTTGTATGTTATACCTTTCCAAGAAGGACTGTGGCACATTATAGCTTAAACGCACATCCTTAATCCTTACATAACTGGCATCCCTGGGGAACCAATACCCCCTATTATTCTGGTATGCAACCAGTGAAGGCCACTCATTGCTCTGGTTTTCGGCAGTCCAATAACCAAATTCAGCCGGAACGTTCCTACGTCCTGCCTCGTCTCCATATCCTATATCCTGATTGCCTTTTACAACACCTTGCACGGTTTGAATAAAGAAACTTAAGCTAAGGTTTTTATAGGTTAACGTATTGGTAATCCCCCCACTCCAGTCAGGAAGGGAATTACCTTGTAACACACGATCATCCGCATCTATCTGTCCGTCTTCATTTACATCTTCAAACTTAATATCCCCAGGACGTGCAACAGGGTCCGTATCGAGATGATCTCCATTGGCAATTTCGCTTTCCTGCCATATTCCCAACATCTTGAGTGAAAAAGCAGAGTTCAGAGACTCCCCAAGAAACCATCCGTTATTTATGTCATCTTCATCCGTGCCGTATAGTTTCAGTAATTTATTCCTATAGGTCGTAAAATTGATGCCGGTTTCCCATTTAAAATCCCCGGTATTTATATTTACGGAATTCAAGGTAAGTTCCAGTCCCTTATTTTCCATTTCTCCTATATTATCCCATATTTGTGAAGAACCGGTAATTCTCGGAATACTTTTACGTAATAAGATATCTTCGGTTTTACTTTTATATACCTCTACACTTCCACTAAGTCTACTGTTCAGAACGGCAAAATCTACACCCAGGTTAGCCGTATTCGTGGTTTCCCATTGTAGGTTTGCATTCCCAAGCCCGTCAATAAAAGTACCAACCTGAGCAGAACCACCAAACGGGTATAATACTGTTCCCGCAGTACTTTGTGTTCCGTACGGATCTAGACCGCGGTTACCGGTAACACCATAGGAAAACCTTAATTTCAACTGATTAACACCGGTTGCGTTTTCCATAAACTTTTCGTTACCAATATTCCAGCCAATAGCCATAGACGGGAAAAATCCATACTTACTGGTATTACCACCAAAAGCCGAATAACCATCCCTACGGGCAGTCAAGGTTAGTAGATACCGGCTATCATAGTTGTAGTTTACCCTACCCATCTGTGACAAAATCCCATATCTTCTTTTTGTGGAGCCAGATGAAATGTTTTCTGCGGATCCTATATTGTGATAGGAGGTAGCATCACTAACAAAGCCTACACCGGTAGTCGAAGAATTTTGATAATTGTTTTCCTCTGCACTATACAGCAAGGTTACATCTGCGTGGTGTTTACCAAAATCCCTGGAATAAGTAAGGATGTTTTCCACTACCCAGGTTTTGTTTTCCGAATTATAGATATATGCCGTACCATTATTATCGTTTTGTGCACGCCCCCTGTAGGTAGCATTGTACCTCGGGTTATACCAATAGGAAGCATTTACCCTATACTGCAACCCTTCGATCCCCGGCTTTAATACGGCATAAGCCGTACCGGAAAGGTTTTTAATATGGTCTACCCTATCCATAGAAAGGTCTAATAACGGGTTTTCAAAAAGCTGTTCGGGAGACATTGGAAAAATATCATAGTCACCGTTTTCGTCATAAGGGTATGCATAAGGGCTCATAGCTGTACCAAACAAGAAGTTTGCCCTGCCCCCATCGTAATTGTTGTTTGCAAAGTAGGCATTCATACCGGCAGAAAGCCAATCGGTAATTTCCACATCCAGATTGGTCCTGAAGTTAACACGGTTGTACTGATAACCTTTAATAACCCCTTTCTGATCCAAATATCCACCAGATAAAAAATATTTTGCTTTTTCGGTACCGCCGGACATACTTATATTGTGCTCACTGATTGTTCCTGTCTGTGTTACCTCTTTCAACCAATCGGTAACTCTTCCCCTATTGTAATTATCAATTTCAGATTGGTTCAGCAAAATATCTGTCTGTTCAAGCCCTCTCTGTTCATAATAATCTGCAAACTTTTGCACATAAGCTTCCGGCCCCATGGGTTCCAACTTATTTGACATACCTTCCAATCCGGTATATACACTGTAATTAATAGTTGGTTTTCCTATTTTTCCCCGTTTGGTAGTAATCAGGATCACCCCGTTGGAACCCCGGGTACCGTAAATGGCTACGGCCGAAGCATCCTTTAGTATTTCTATGGAAGCAACATCCCTAGAATTGATATCATTGAGTGACCCGTAAAACGGTGCTCCGTCAACTACAATAAAGGGATCGTTACCAGCATTTATGGAATTTAATCCTCTAATCTGCATACCACCCTGTGCACCGGGCACTGAAGAACCCGTGGTGATATCAAAACCGGCGGTTGTTCCTTGCATTGCCTGGGTGAGGTTTGTAACAGGCAGGTTCTCCAACCGGTCTTTTGGAACAGAGGCGACAGCACCGGTAATATCCGATCTCTTCTGCGTACCATACCCTATCACTACGACCTCATCTAACTCGGCCAGGTCTTCTTCTAATGACACGTTGACAACCTCCTTTCCGTTTATCGCTATTTCCTGACTTTTAAAGCCTACATAAGAAAATACCAATACGGCATCCGGACTACCGGTCTCCAGTTCGTAGTTACCGTCAAAATCGGTTATCACCCCTTTTGTAGTACCTTTGATTATCACCGAAGCTCCTGGAAGGGGCTGGCCATCCGAGGCAGAGGTTACCTGTCCGGTTATTCCCTGAAACACATTGTATTCGGGAATTTTTTCGTTGTGTGAAGCCTCATAGGCATACAATGTCACGGTCGAAATAGCATTTACGAGCAGTAAACACCACATGCCATGTAATAGCTTTTTGGTTCGTTTCATACTTTGAAGTTTTAGTTAGTTTGTTTATTTCCTTCCTGCGTATAGGCAGGGTTAATACCGGTTTTATACTAACCGGAAATAAGATCTCAGAAAGTACAATCGATTGTATTTCTAATAAGACCAACTTCCGGCAGACACAAAAACCGTGGTGTAACACGGGATAAATGTAGAAGAATTTAGGATTAAAACAAAATTAAATGTTAGTAATACACTAAAACAAAAGGTTAAACAACCGCCACAAACACAAAAAAAACATGACACAATTAAACATCAATACTTTTTTTATGCTGTAAATTACTTTATTCGTAATTACCAAAATCTCAGCAAAGCAGCGTTCTTCATTTTAATTATTACAGACTTCTGTCCTCTGCGATCTAATACATTCCTGAGCAAGCAGCCGGAAGGGCGCAGAAAGTTTAAAACCGTACTTCTACGGGACTGGCTAATCTGGTGGCAAAATCTCCCAGGTAAGCATCCCATTCCTCTGCATTGGTAATCTGCTTACTTTTATCCCAACCGAAACCTGCATAGTAGGTTATTTTTTTATCCTTGGCATCGGTCATTATCAATAACTGACTCCCGTCCTTATAATCCACAAGGTGATCTTTGTAATCGAGTACCAATACCGGATCGATAACCACGCCTACGCCCAGTTCCGAACCATCCATGGGTTCCCAGTAACGGAACCACCCGTGTTCCTTATCAGCCCGTACTTCGCCCTCCTTTTCGTGGAGCATGAGCCCTATGGTAATGTTGGGCAGTGGCTCGTTGCTTTTGAAGGAAGACTCGAAACGGCTAAGGTTAGAGCCCAGGTCCAGGCTTATACGTTTGGTTTCCTTTACCTGTATACTATCTGCGTTCCATGCGGCGTATTGCAGTTCGAATACGGTGCGTATAGGGCCTGTTGCTATAGTCTTATAATCCGTAAAGTTTTTAGAGGTATACAGAGAATCCTTAATCCATATTCCGGTTCCTCCCACACCCCGGCTGGAACCCACATGATACGGATCGTATCCTTCCCCGGAATCTATGTGATAGGCACCTTCTTTTTCATCGTTGTTCTTATACCATTTATCAATAATGGGATATTCCACTCTTTTCAACCAGGCGTCCATACCGCTGGACAAGGTTCCCCCGGGCTCGTTCTCTTCTACTCTTCGCTGGGCATCCGGCCCGTAGGTGCGAAAAGCAACCCTGTCATTTTCCCATGCATAGTCATCTGTTCTTTCCGGAACAAAACGGGAAAAGGTGGATAATTCACTTTGCGGCCCGCTAAAACCCTTTTCGGCTATACCCGCTGTCAGCTCCTTATTTTCCCCACCCTTGAGATCTACCTGAAAAAGAAGTTCGTCCGGGGTGCCGTCCAAATCACTGTCCAGCCATTGGGTCACCAGGGTATCACCGGTAGCTTTATCTACAATAAAAACATTTTCCAAACCGGCAGTAGTGGTTAATACGGCAAATTTTTCAGGGGCAATACTTACCGTTTCTGAAAAACGGTCCGTATCCAGTGGGTTTTTAACGGAGAATTCCAATACCGGGGAAGGCTGCTCGCAACTCGTCAAAGCTCCCAGCAACAAAGCTCCCATAGTTATTTTTTTCATGAATTGATTTTTTTAGTTAAACGTGATTGATCCGTTCTTTCAAAGATAAACAAATAGATAAAAAGCCTTGTCCGTCCAGGGGGCGTAAAATACAATTATGGTACCTGTTTGTTAAAAATCATCGTATTTTTCACAAAATCATACGAGCCCTCACCGTAAAATAATACCATGAGGGCCCGTATTACCGGAATCAGATCCGCTTTTTTTTCCTAGTAACCGGGATTCTGAACCAGCTTGTCATTCCGGTTCATCTCATCACGGTGAATAGATATAAAATACATTTTATCCAGCCAAGTTCTGTTTTCAACTCCGGGATCAAGGGTTTGAGGAGAATAGGTATAATCATAACTATCCGGATCATAGTGGTATACACGTACATTAGCATCCGGTTTTAAAGCGCCGAATATACTGATGGTACGCACCTGCTCTCCTACGGTTTCGGCAGCTATCATCCATCTCCTGACATCATGAAAACGATGTTCTTCATAGGCCAGTTCCACCCGGCGTTCGTTCCTGTACCTTTCCATCAGGGCATCACCGGAGTCAGTTATTTCCGGCATTCCCACGCGATAACGTATTTTATTGAGCCAGTTCCGCGCTTCATCGTCTTCTCCGAGTTCTATACAGGCTTCCACATAATTCAGTACCGCTTCGGTATATTTCAGTACCGGCCACGGGATCTGTTGCCTGGTGTTCTGGTCTACAATGGCCGGGTTGGGATCAACAAATTTACGCATGGTATAGCCGGTATAACTACCGTTCCAGTCTTCAATAGGACTGTTCCTGGTATCCAGACCATAAAATACTTCTTTCTCTCCATCATTATTAATAACTTCATACCGCCCTGTCTGTATCTGGTTTACCGTATCTCTCTCAGTGACGTCATCCGTCCTGGGTTTCCAGTCCGCACCATCGTGCAGGATACTGGCATACAAACGGGGATCACGGTTATCATACGGAGCTGCGGCATGTGCCGGATTCTCCCAGTCAAAACGACTGCCATCAATCATTTCATAATCGTCCACCAGGTTCTGGGTGGGGGTATTACCGGACCAGTTGTGATAACCGTTGGGCCCGTTGTTTCGGCCCACATAGGCTCCTCCTTCGTCTTTTTCATCCACAAAATACCTGCCGAGAAGCAGTTCTATTCCTGCGGATGGATCGGCCACGGAGCTTCCACCTCCTAGAGAAAGGGCTACATAGTTTTCTTTTCCTTCGTCGGGAGTTACAGGGTCAGACAAGTTCAGCATATATCCCATATTCTTATCCACAACTGCTTTGGCGGCGGCTTTGGCCTTTTCCCATCGTTCGGCCCTGCTTCCGGAAGTATAACCTAGATATTCGGGATTCGAGTATCCTGCAATTACGGAAGAATTGGAAGAAGCGGTAGGAATGTCGTGCAGGTCGCTTGCTGCATACAATAACACGCGAGCCTTCAGGGCCATTGCCGAAATATTTGTCGCTCTTCCGACCGCAGTAGGTTGCCCGTCCAGCAATTCTATTGCAGCATCACAATCTGCGACAATAAAATTGATGCATTCTTCATAGGTATTCCTCGGAACGGTATAATCATCTTCTCTCAGTTCATATACCTTCTCTATTAAGGGTACCGCCCCGTAATACCGTAACAACTGCTGATAAAAGAACGCACGCAGAAAATGTGCTTCTCCTTTGAGCCTTTCCACGAGTTCCGGATTGTCAAACATCGGTTCTTCCAGGTTTTTAAAGGCAATATTAGTGGCCCGTATACGCTTGTACATGTTTTCCCACTCATAATTACCACTTATCCACCCCTGGCTAGCTGGATTCGAATTAGCACCATTAAACTCTTTATATCCCCGGCCGGAATGGGTGAATAGTGCTTCGTCCGAGGCGGAAGCCAGCATTTCCTCGTCAAAGCCACCCTGTCCGAAACCGTTGTATATATCAATGACGAACGCCTCGGACAAGCCCTCATCCGCCCATACTTCGGAATCCTCAACTTCATTCAGTGGTTTGGTATCTACAAAATCATCGCTACACGATGCTGTCGCAAAAAACGCGACAAATACGTACATATATATTTGTTTTATTCTTGAAGTGTTCATTGCAAAAGATTTTAAAAGGTTACGGATACTCCCATGTTTACAATACGGGACTGCGGATAGTAATGTCCTATGGAGTTCACGGATTCCGGATCCAGTACTTTTATTTTGCTCCACGTAGCCAGGTTGAGTCCGCTCAGATATATCCGAAGGTTACTCACCCCTATTTTATCTCCTACTTCTGCAGGAAGGTTATAGCCCAATTCCACGTTTTTAAGGCGGATATAGTTCGTACTCCTCAACCAGTACGTATTGTCGAACGAATAGTACTGATCGCTGCGATCGGTAATCCTGGGGTGTACACTGCTGGGATTGTCGACCGTCCAGCGATTTTCATAGAAATCATGCAGATAATTTCCTATGGCCCCGGATTCGTCCGTCCCTACCCGAAGTTCACCCCCGGCTGCTCCCTGGAAGAGAATGGAAAGGTCAAAATCTTTATACTGTGCACCGAGGTTAAGACCTCCCTGAAATGTCGGTTGATTATTCCTGTCACGGCGTACCCGGTCATCGGGGGTTATCCTTCCGTCCCCGTCGTAATCCTTATACTTCATATCCCCGGGTCTCAGGGTATTGGTAATATCACTATAATCCAGTGTATTGTTGGCTATCTCTTCCTCATCAAGGAATACACCGTCGTAGAGATAGTACAGCCCTGCATCTATGGCACTTCCGGTAGACCGTTGCCATTCAGGGGCGCCGGGGGCTTCGTCCCAGAACTTGATCTTGTTCTTGGCATATCCTCCGTTTACACTAACGTTATACTGCACTTCTCCCGCGGTACCGTTATACCCGATATTAAATTCCCATCCGCGGTTCTCTAACTTACCGATGTTCTCCGCCGGAAGTGTCATCCCCGTCGTTTGCGGCACCGAAGCATTTCTCCTCCAGAGGATACTGCTCCGCTTATTCAGGAACATATCCAGTTCGAAATTTACCCTTCCGTTAAACAATTGTCCGTCCAACCCTATGTTATAGTTATTTGCCTCTTCCCAAGTGATCATCGTATTAGGCACACGGCTTTCCAACAGGCTACTTGTCACATTTCCATCTACTATATAAGAACCGAAACCATAGGTAGAATAATACTGGTATTCCTGTAGTGTTTGTTCGCCATCTCCATTGGCATCAAAATAGATATTATCATTTCCCATTTGTCCCCAGGAAGCCCGGAGTTTCAGGTAGTTTACAAATTCCACATTGTCTTTCCAGAAATTCTCTTCGGAAATACGCCATCCGAGCATAACTCCCGGAAAAAAACCGTATCGGCTGTCTTGGGGGAACATGTAGGAGCCATCGTATCGCCATAAGAACTCGGCAAGGTATTTTTCCTTATAGTTATAGCCTACTCTTCCGAAGTAGTTAAGACGTGCCCGTTCCCAGGCATCTCCCCCATTATTTCTTTCCGCCGCGCCACCCGCGAACATCTGGTCAATAACGGTGGAAATGAAGTAACGCCGGAAAGCGAAGAAATTGTCATTTCTTATGGTCTCTCGGTTTACCCCGGCGAGAAAGTTGAGTTCGTGATCTCCGAACTTACGATCGTAAGTCAGTACGCCTCCCAGCAATATGTTCAGCTGATCCTGGTTTTCCTGCCTGAGATTGGGCTCGGCAGGCCCGCGCTTACCGGCCACCAGTTTCGGAGTCTCCCCGTCTTCTTCATATTCTCCCTGCCAGGTATAAAGATACCAGGGGGTCTCCCAGCGCTTTTTCTGCTGAATATATTTATCTATAGCAGCAGTTCCCGTGAATTTCAGTCCTTCTACCCACGGAATTTTTATCTCTACCTTTCCGTTGGTCTGGAAGTAATACCTCCTGTCCCGGTCGTACCCGGTCTGGTTTGTAGTAATGACCACCGGGTTTTCCCCGTATTCGATATCCGGTCCCGGCATTCCATTGGGCCAGAAAGCCGGTTGAGTAGGGTTACCCCGCATCAGCATACGAAATATGGCACTTGCCGCTTTCGTCGGGTAATTCCTGTCTTCCTGCCTTCCCAATACTCCTATCTGAGTAGTAATGTATTCATTTATCTTTGCATCCAGGTTTATACGTATATCATACTGCTCGTAGTTGGTCGCGGAATTCTTGTAGTATGCATCCTGCTTCTGGTATCCCAGAGAAGTAAGAAACTTCATATTTTCATTTCCCCCGGTAAGTTGAATGTTGTGCCTTTCCTGTTTGGACCAGTCTTTAAAAGTAGCGTCGAACCAGTCGGTATCCGGATGCCCCCAGGGATCGGAACCATCACGGAACTTTTGAAAATCATCAGGCATGAAAGGCGCTGTAACCGTATTTCCGTTGGGACGGGTATAAGTCCCGCTCTGTTGAAAAGCAGTAGTCGCACTCTGCCATTCGGATACCGGCAATTTGTATACTTCCAGATCGTTTCGCATCTCGGCATACTGTGTTGCGTTGGCTACATCGGGAATAACGGTAGGCTGTGAAAACCCGAGGTTATAATTATAACTTAGCCGGGGCTTGCCATCGCTCCCTCTTTTTGTAGTTACGAGAATCACCCCGTTGGCAGCACGTGCTCCGTAAATAGCTGCAGATGCATCTTTCAGAACTGAGATATTTTCTATATCGGCAGGATTCAGCCTTGAAAAACCTCCTTCCCTTGCAGGGATTCCGTCTATTACTACCAGGGGACTACTATCGCCGAAAGAATTACTACCGCGGATACGGATGTTAGAATCATCTGCCCCGGGTTCTCCGCTATCCTGTGTAGCGATCACTCCCGGCATACGTCCCGCAATGGCATTGGAAACATTTACCGTAGGCGACTTTGCCAGGTCTTTACTCTGAATAGTAGCAACAGAACCTGTAATAGTCTCTCTTTTTTGTTCTCCATATCCAACCACCACTACCTCATCGAGCTGTGCCAGGTCTTCCTGAAGCACAATATTTATAACCTCCTGTCCGTCTACGGTAACTTCTGTAGTTTTAAAACCAACATAAGACACCACAAGAACAGCATCCGGACCGGAAACTTCTATAGAATAATTTCCGTCAAAATCAGCTACAACCCCATTGGTTGTACCTTTCTCCATAACACTTGCCCCCGCAAGAGGCATTCCATCGGTTTGGGCGGTTATCTGTCCGGTTACCGAAAGAAAAAGCGGGACACTTTCCGCTCCGGCTTCTACCGGAGAAGAGACATCCCTGGCATACAGCAATACAGTCATACTGCTCATTAGCAAAATACAAATCGTATTCCGCCATAATGCCTTCAAGGCACTAAATCCAGTTTTCTTCATAAAATTAAATTTTGATTGGTTTAAAAAATAATTCTTTCAACACAGTTGTAAATACTCACATATTAAGAAAAAAATAAATCGAATATTTCAGGAAAAGACGTTCTTTATTAACAAAATAGAACGGCATAGGTGTTAATTGGACACTAATGTGCAAATTAATATTTAAAAATAAAAATCAAAAATTATTGACACATACATAAAATACAGGATTATAAGAATATTTTATAATAATGTTTACGTTAACACAAAGATATGAAGCATCCTACAACATAAGAGAAAGAATATTTCCTTTCCATATTTTATGGAAAGAATCCGGATTCAAATGTAGCCCCTTCAAATAGAGAAGAAATAATTTGTTTACTAATGCAATATTTCTTATCTTTTTAACCAGTATATCATATACTTAAGTAAGTAAATTACATATTATAAAACGGAATTATAACTTCTTCAAACATTTTTAATATGGAAAATCATTTACAAAATTTCGCCAACAGAATTTCCGATTTTCTGCCTAACCTTTTAGGGGCACTGTTACTGCTTCTTATAGGATGGCTTATTGCCAAAGGGGTCAAAGCGTTAATCATTAAATTACTGCGAAAGACATCCTGGGATGAGAAACTTCTTGGTCAAAGCGTTAAGGACACCAATGTTTTCTTAGGTAACATTTTCTATTATATCATAATGATCACGGTGCTCCTTGTAGTGCTGGAGTTACTTGGGGTTAGCCAGGTCCTGGTCCCGATAGAAAACATGATTGATGGGTTCCTCTCCTATATTCCACATATAATAGGAGCTGTTCTTATTGCTTTTGTAGGATATCTGCTGGCCAGATTTATAGCCAACCTCATTAATCTCGGTGGTAACCTGCTGGATAAACTGATAGAAAAAACCGGGTTCAAGGATACGGATAAGCTGATCAACATCCTTAAAAAAGTTGTTTTCATCCTTATTTTTATTCCCTTTCTTATACAGGCATTTAATGCGCTGGAACTCGAAGCTATTTCCAGACCGGCCAACAATATTCTATACGGTTTTACCGAAATGATCGGGGAAATAATCATAGCTGTTGCGGTATTGCTCCTGTTTATATGGGGAGGAAAATACCTTACCAATTTCCTCAAGGACCTGATGCAAAGTCTGAGACTGGACAAAGCCTCCGATAAGATCGCTTTACAGAATATCATAGGCCCCGGACAATCCCTCTCCGCCATCATTGCCGGGATACTCTATTTTTTCCTGGTATTTTTCGGTGTTATTACGGCAGTAGACCTTCTATCGCTTACCAAATTGTCCGATATACTTCATCAGTTACTGGAAGTAACGGGACAGATTGCTTTCGGTTTGCTGATCCTTGTCATCGGAAATTTTATTTCATCCGTGATCTACAGAATGGTATCCAGGTCCGACGCCAACAAGTTTGTTGCCAATATCATACGTTGGGCATCTCTCGCACTGTTTATTGCCATAGCCCTTCGTACCATGGGCATAGCCAACGAAATAGTAGACCTGGCCTTCGGTCTTACCCTTGGTGCCATAGCAGTAGTTATAGCACTCAGCTACGGACTTGGTGGGCGTGAAGCCGCCGGGGAACATTTCAAGGAAATCATTCGCAAACTCAAAGACAAGAAAAATAAGGATCAGAATACCTGATTTTACGTTAAAATAACATTTAATATAATTTTTTAAAGCATAATTTACATAAAGTGTAAGAAATTATTTATATATTTGTATTGTGTTACAAGGTTAGTTTTGGTTTTATTTAGCACGGCCCCCGTAAGGGGGTTTTTGCTTTTGTAGATATAATCTTTCATTTCCATACAAATCTTTCCCCTTTCGTACTAAACAGACTTTTCTTTCATGAGCAGATAACCACATACAGAGAATTATTTCGTTAAAATTGTTTACCTTGTCCTCCTTTAACCCTCCACGGATTTGAGTGCAAACGGCGTAAATAATTCTTTTTTTATACATCAGTTGAAAAAAGGAGAAGAAACAGCGTTTGAAGCGTTATTTCATCTCTATTTCGAAAAGCTACACCATTTTGCCACTGCCTATATAGATAATTCCGAGGATGCCAGGGAAATTGTCCAGAACACATTTTACAAACTCTGGAAAAAGAGAAACACTCTCCCTGCCGATCTTAACCTGAATGCCTATCTCTTTTCCATGGTCAAAAACGACTGCCTGGATTACTTTAAACATCTCAAGGTAAGATACAGGTACAGGGAAGAAATAGAAAAAGACCGGGACCGGATTTATGAAAGTTCGTTGCAGGACGATCCCAGCCTGCAACTCATAGAGAACGAATTGCTTCGCAAAGTGAACCGTCTTATAGACAATCTTCCCCCGGGATGCAAAGAAATTTTTATTAAAAGCAGGTTTGAAGGTCTCCGGCACAAGGAGATAGCAGAAGAACTCAACATCTCTCCAAAAACCGTTGAAAACCAGATATCCAAAGCGCTCCGGTACCTCAGAAATGAACTCGGAGAATACCTCACCTTACTCCTTTAACATTTTTCCTGAAAAAAAATCACCTATTTAACATAGGGGTAACTGTAATGTAAATCGTTCTTAACTTATATGGACAGAAAAGAACTTTTACAATTTATCGCCAAAGAGGGCGATGCCGAATTTCAGAAAAGGGTAATTTCCTGGATAAAGGCTTCTCCGGAAAACCGGGAATATTTTAACCGTCTCAAGGCCGAGCAGGTAGCTGCATTCCGTTTCGGCCAAAAAAACGATATCCCGCGAGAATTCCGGAAGTTTTCCGACCGTATCCGCCGCGGAAAAAGAAATTATTACCGTACATTTTCTACTGTCGCTGTTGCGGCCATTGCTATTTTCGTTGCACTTTTCTTTGTGCTTGGACCCGGAGATACCGAAGACACTATTCGTTTTTCGGCCATGCCATCAGAACAAAAGCAATTTAACCTTGCAGACGGTAGTTCTATATTTCTGAATTCCGGAAGTACCCTGGAAGTTGTACCCGGATTTAACAAGGAAGCCCGGACCGTAAGACTCAACGGCGAAGCTTTTTTTGACGTGACCCCAAACGAACAGATCCCCTTTATCGTAGAAACCCGGAGCGGGGTAAAAATAAAAGTACTGGGAACAAGCTTCAATATAAGATCCTATACAGACAACAAAACCGTAGAAACCACCCTGCTCAGTGGTAAGGTGGAAATATACGAAGAGGACAACCCTACCCCTTCTGCTGTTCTTGCCCCCAGGCAAAAAGCTATTTTCCGGAAAGAACAAAAAGATATCCGTATAGAGCAACAGGTCGCTACCGAAGCTGTCATTTCCTGGAAAGAGGGTGTGCTGACCTTTGACAATACCCCGCTGAACAGTGTGACAAAAGATATAGAAAGATGGTATGGCGTATCCGTAGAGATCGAAGACAAAGCTATTGAGGCATACACGTTTTCCGGGAAATTCAGAAAACACTATGACATTACCCAGGTCCTGAACATATTAAGAACCTCATCACCAATACATTATAATTATGATAAAGTAAACAACCGGGTCACGTTAAAACAACGTGATTAATCCCGTAAAAAAAGGGAAGTGTTGCAGCACCTCCCTTCTGTTTGGGATTCGAAATTGCTAAAAGGGCATTTTAACAATCAAAAACCGTTTAAAGTTATGAAAAAAAAGCAACAAGTTGCCCGGCAGGCATCCTACAGATGTTTATGCCCGGGTAAACTATTCCGCATTATGAAGATCTACTCTCTACTCCTTTGCCTCTCCATCGTTAAAATATCTGCGTGGAGCACTTCCGGTTACGGCCAGAACGTGGAACTCAACTACCGGAACACAGAACTCAGGGAAATTCTGCAGACCATAGAAAAACAAACCGATTATATTTTCTTCTACAATACAAAAATAGTTGACGAAAAAATGAAAGTCAACATTAACCTTACCAGTGATAATATCGGAGAAGTACTCAACACACTTCTTTCCGAAACGGGTATCCGGTTTCAGATACTAAGCCAGAGTATTGTATTGTATAAAGAAGGGAACACGGATCGGGAACCTCCTAAAAAAGAAGAAGATATACCAGGTTTTGTAAATGCGGTTCCCATTGGTCCCGTACTCCAGGATACAATGAATATCAGCGGAACCGTTCTGGATGATACCGGAGTTCCGTTACCAGGAGTAAACATCATTGTCCGGGGAACCACTTCCGGGACACAGACCGATTTCGACGGTAATTTCACTATACGGGCTAAAGAAGGAAATGTATTGGAAATGAGCTATATAGGTTTCAAAAAAGAAACGATCACCTTAGATGGCAGTAAAACGCACTTTACCATAACTCTCCAGGCCGCAGCGGACCAGCTGAACGAAGTAATTGTCGTGGCTTATGACAAACAGAGTAAAGCCTCTTATACCGGTGCTGCGGTAAATGTAGATGTCGGGAAAATTGAGGAATCTCCCATGCCCTCTTTCCAGGAGAGCCTGCAGGGAAATGTTGCCGGAGTTCAAATGTCCACCCAAAGCGGGCAGCCCGGAGCCGCACCAAATATCAGGATACGCGGAATCGGCTCCATTAACGCCGGTTCAGATCCGCTTTACGTAATAGATGGAATTCCCATAGTTTCCGGTAATATATCCCAGATTGCCACAAGTTCTAATACCATAGCAGGAATTAACCCTAAAGACATCGCTTCCGTAACCGTACTTAAAGATGCATCTGCCACTGCCATATACGGCTCCCGCGGAGCCAACGGAGTTATTCTCATTACCACCAAAAAAGGAAAATCCGGAAAAACCAGGTTCGACTTCAGTACACAATACGGGGTCAGCAGCATGATACTCCCGGATCGGTTAAAGCCGTTAAATACCGGCCAGCTTTCCGAACTCCTGGTAGAAGGACGTGTAAATACGGGAGAAACACGCGAACAGGCCGAAGATTATGTCTTTAGCCGGATAAACAGAAATGTAGACACCGACTGGGTAGACATAATTACCCGTAACGGTCAGTACCAACAGTATAATCTCAGTGCCAGCGGAGGAAGTGAAAAGACCAGTTTTTACGCTTCCCTCGGACTGTTCGATCAGCAAGGGGTTATCATAGGTATCGATTACAAGAAACTGAATGCCAAACTCAACGTAAGCCATAAAGCAACCGATAAACTCACTATTGATTTCGGAGTTTCCGCCAGCAACCAGAAACTGCACACCAACAGCGATGCCGGAAATGCCGCCAACCCGGTAAGAGCACTGTTCAGGGTTGTACCCTGGGAACCTGTATACCATGACGATGGCTCCTATAACACGGACATACTTTTGACGTATAACCCCGTAGGGCTGGTAAATGAAAACATACGGGAAACCAAGCTTTACGGCATTCTCGGAAACCTCGGCCTTACCTACGATTTTACGGAAAACCTCAGCTTTGAGACCAAGGGGAACGTAGACTTTAACCTTGCGGACGAGTTCCGTTATGATAATCCTTATTTCGGTGAAGGGAGAAATGACGGTGGCCTGGGACGGGCATACGATAATAAAATACTGAACTACAATATCACCAACCTTCTCAAATACAAGTGGAATATTAACGAAAACCACAAGCTGAACTTCATACTCGGACAGGAAGCACAGAAGATTACCCGTAGTTCCGTCTACGCCTTTGCCAGCAATTACGGTGCTCCGGGACTAAAAACCCTGGAAAACGCATCTGTGTACCGCGAAGCATCCAGCAGCAAGACAGCATCTTCCATTGCTTCGTATTTTTTTAACGTAAATTACACTTACAAAAACAAGTATGTTTTTAATGTTACCGCCCGAAGAGACGGTTCCTCCAGGTTCGGTTCCGACGTACGATATGCCAATTTCGGATCTGTAGGTTTTGCCTGGAATATCAGTTCGGAAGATTTTATGGAGAACGTAAGCTTTATAAATCGTCTGAAACTTCGAAGCAGTTACGGTATAAACGGCAACCAGGAAATTGGTGATTTTGCTTCCAGGGGGCTGTACGGTACCGGAGAGGACTATGACGAACAGCCCGGATATGCCTACAGTCAGCAATCCAATCCGCTGCTCACCTGGGAAAAGAACAAACCTTTTAACATCGGGGTGGATTTCAGTCTGTTTAACAAAATAGACGGTACTGTCGAATATTACACCCGTACCACTACCGACCTGCTGTTTCAGGTTCCGATATCGGCAACCAACGGGCTCACCAGTTACCTGGCCAACATAGGAGAAATGAAAAACTCCGGATGGGAAATATCCCTGAACTCCGTTAACATTGAAAATCCTGAAGGTTTCGGCTGGACTACCGGGATTAATTTCACTTCCAATGCCAATGAGATCACCAAACTACAGGATGACGCTCCTATTGTAGACGGCCAGTATATACGGGAAATCGGTGATGATTTTTATACGTTCTATATGCCCGGCTACGCGGGTGTAGACCCCGCTAACGGCGATGCTCTCTGGTTTACCGATGGCACAAAAACAGAAACTACCAACCAATATGCAAATGCCCAGCCTTTCAAACAGGGAAGCGCTCTTCCCAAATTTTACACCGGTCTCACCAATAGCCTGAATTACAAAAATTTCGGTCTTTCGTTCCTGTTATATCTGAACTACGGCAACAAGGTTTACGACTACTGGGGGCGGTATACCAACAGTGACGGAAGTGCCGGCCTCAACGACCGCGGCAACATGACACAGAATATCTACGATAACAGGTGGCAACAACCGGGAGACATCACCGATGTACCGAAAGTAGTTTGGGGAAATACCCAATCCGGAAGGTCTACACAACACTCTTCCCGCTTCCTGTACGACGGCACTTACCTGAGATTAAGAGACGTTACGTTCTCTTATTCTTTACCTAAAAACGTAACGGAGACCCTTTCCATAAACAATCTCCGGTTTTATATAAAAACCACCAATATACTTACCTGGGTGAAAGACGATAAAATAGAAATTGACCCCGAAGTAGGTATTGACGGACAGTCTAACCTCAGAATCCCCATTTCCAAACAATTTCTTTTTGGTCTCGATCTCTCATTCTAAAAATATCAAGCAAATGATTCGAAATATAAAACATACCGTAGCTTCACTGCTCTTTTTTACCGTCCTGGTTTCCTGCAGCAGTGATTTTCTCGACATAGATCCGGAACAAAACGTTTCTGCGGAAAAAGCGATAACCGATGTCAATACCCTGCAAACCGCGATCAACGGGGTATACAGCAAATTACAAAGTTCCGATTATTACGGGCGAAGCATGTACGTCATCCCGGAACTCATGGCCGACAACCTGGCCCTGAGTACCCGGAATACCGGGAGGTACCTGGATTATGACGGCTTTGTGGTAAGTAAAGAAGATACTTTTGCCGATGGGCTGTGGAATAAACTATATGAAGTTATAGTCAATGCTTCCAAAGCTATCGACGGCGGGGAAAAACTGGAGACCGTTTCGGCAGAGCAACGGGAACAGATAGATCAGCTCGTGGGAGAGGCCCATGCATTAAGGGCACTGGCTCATTTTGACCTTGTACGCCTTTTTGCTCAACCTTATAATTATACCGCCAATGCCGATCATCCGGGTGTTCCCGTCATCAGTCGTTCCGAAGACAATGAAATATCTCCGGCACGGCATACGGTAAAGGAGGTATATGACCAGGTGAACCTTGATCTTGCTGTCGCCATGGAGAAAATAACCGCTCTCAGAAAGAACGGTCGGTTTACCTCCTATGCCGTTAAGGCACTTGCCGCCAGGGCATACCTGTACCAGGACGATTATGCCAATGCCATAAAATACAGTACTGAAGTTATAGGCGACGGCGATTACAGCCTGATCAGCAATACAAACTATGCCGATATATGGGCCGAAGAATTCAATTCCGAATCTATTTTCGAGATCGTTAATACGATTGCAGATAACGCCGGAACCAACGGGCTGGGACATTATTTCGATCCCGGGGGCTATGCAGATGCCCTGGTAACCCCCGATCTTTTCCATCTATATGACAGTAATGATGTCCGGTTAGAAACTATTAAGGAAGGTGCCAAAACAGGAGCGGAAGAAGAGGCTCTTTTCGTCTACAAATTCCCCCGGGGAACATCCCGGGACGATAATATCCGTATCCTACGCCTTGCGGAACAATTCCTGATACGGGCCGAAGCCTACGCCAAAACCGGGAAAGACACCGAGGCACGTGCAGACCTTATGAAAATTCTGGACAGGGCTGCCCCCGGCGTCACCGCCGTAAACGAAAGCGGGGATGCCCTGGTAGATCGTATTATCCTGGAAAGAAGAAAAGAACTGGCATTTGAAGGTCATCGCCTGTTTGACCTGAACCGCAACAAAAAAGATGTGAGGATCATTCAAAGTGAAAATAGTATAGAAGCTTCTTATCCCAACGATAAGTTTATCCTCCCCATACCTTTGAACGAACTCAACGCCAACCCCGATATAGCACCTCAAAATCCCGGCTATTAATGATTTCATTAGACTATAAACCCTATACTTTATACAAAAAGCACGTCTTCCGGATAGCCGGGGGCGCCAGGACAAGTACTCCCGTTGTCCTGGTACGCCTCCGCTTCGATGGCGTAGACGGTTTCGGGGAAGCTTCCATGCCACCCTTGTACGGAGAAAGTATAACCACAGCAACCGATTTTCTGTCCCGCGTAGACCTTACTCCATTTAAAGACCCTTTTAATACGGAAGAAATACTGGATTATGTAGACCGTATCGCACCTGGGAATCCTGCGGTTAAGGCTTCTCTGGACATTGCTCTGCACGATCTTATCGGCAAGCTGCTCCACCTGCCCCTGCATTCGTATTTCGGGCTACCGGAAAAGGCACTGGCTACAAGCAAAACCATAGGAATAGACACTACCGATATTATCCGTAAAAGGGTAAGAGAAGCGCGTGACTTCAAATTTCTGAAAGTAAAGCTCGGCGGAGAGAACGACAGGGAAATTATAGATACCGTCCGCGAAGAAACCGATAAACCGTTATATATAGATGCCAACCAGGGATGGAGAAAAAAGGAAGAAGCCCTGGAAAAAATAGAATGGCTGAAAGACCGGAATGTAATCTTCATAGAACAGCCCATGCCCAAAACTTCCCCGGGGGATATGGAATGGCTGGTAGCCCGCTCTCCCCTGCCACTGGTCGGGGACGAAAGCATTCAAAGATTTCCGGATGTCATAACGGCAGGCAATTACTTCCATGCCATCAATATAAAACTTATGAAATCCACCGGGCTCCGGGAAGCTTTTAAAATGGCTGTTACCGCCAGAAAAACAGGGCTGAAGGTCATGCTCGGATGTATGTCCGAAACCTCCTGCGCTATAGCCGCGGCATCGCAATTAGGAGCCCTGGCCGACTGGATTGACCTGGATGGAAATCTCGGGGTAAAAAACGATCCCTTTACCGCGCATACCGTAGAAAACGGAATCATTAAACCCAGTGGCCTGTCCGGATCGGGACTGGTAAAACCGGAATGGAATAAAATCAAAGCCGATGAACAATAAACTACGTAGCCTTTTCGGAACAACTGTCTTGCTGCTTCTCTCTTTTGTGGCATGTGCTCCGGGGAAGCAAGAACAAAAAATCACTAACGATACGGCACTGGACAACTTCTTTCGTACACTGCACGAGAAGAAAATGTTCCATGGAGCCGTAGCCGTAAAAAAAGACGGGGTACTCATTTTCAAAAAAGCATATGGCAATGCCAATATGGAAAAAAATACGCCGTTCACCACTCATACGGCTATGGAAATAGCATCTGTTTCCAAACAATTTACGGCCGCTGCCATTCAGATCCTTCAACAACAGGGAAAACTCCATGCAGACCTTCCGGCATATACCTATCTCGGAGCGGATTTTCCTTATAGAGATATCACGGTCAAAAATTTACTGACCCATACTTCCGGACTGCCGGATTACGAGGATTACTTCCGTAAGGAATGGGACACTACCCGGATTGCTTATAATGCAGATATACTCGCATATTTTAAGGAGAAAAAACCCGCCTTAATGAGCAAGCCCGGCGAAAAGTACCACTATTCCAATTCCGGGTTTGTACTTCTGGCAGAAATAGTTCATACCGTAAGTGGCAAAACCCTGGATGTATTCCTGCGGGAAAATATTTTTGACAAGGCGGGTATGGTAAACAGCGGTTTTTACGAACGCGACAGCATCTGGTCTATGGAAAATTATGCCCCTGCTTATCGGATCGATCCCGCCACATGTACCTACGTCCGGCCGGAAACCCTCCCCGGGAAATACTATTATCGTTTTCTCAGTGGCAGGCTTGGCCCCGGACGGCTTTCCTCCAGCGTGGACGATCTCATTCGTTGGGACAGCATACTGTACACCGATAAGGTTCTGAATACCGAAAGCAAAGAAATAATCTTTCGCGCCTATCCCCCTTCCGCAGAAACGTCCGATTACGGTTTCGGGTGGCATATCCGGCAGGATGACAGTCTCGGAAAAATTGTGTACCATACCGGGAGTTGGGCAGGGAACCTCTCTTACATCAAAAGGTTTACAAAAACCGGGAGCCTGGTAATTATACTCAACAATACTTTTGCGTCTGCCTATATGAAAGATATACGGACCGCTGTAGATGCATATGTAAAAGGAAAACCTCTCCGGCTTCCCAAAGTTAAGGCCCACGACCTCTTGCAAAAGGAAATATGTGACCTGACTGCCGAAACCATAACAAACTGGCAAACAAAAAACAAGAATGCCGAATGGGATGAGAAAACCCTTGAAAAACTGGCAAAAACTTATTTAAAAGCCGGGGAAAAAGAGAAGGCCCACCTTGTTTCCGTCCTATTGCGTAATCTGAATTTTAATCCTGCCTCCAATGAGTGAAACACCAACTACATGGATAACCAACGACGCCGTAGTATTCGGAATACTCACCATTACACTGGGAGTTATTTTTGCTACGTCATCCAGTGAAAATCGCCACCTGAAACGTTTTTACAGGATTGTCCCTTCGGTACTCCTGTGTTATTTTATTCCGGCTCTGCTCAACACTTTCCATATCATAGACGGTGAAAAATCGAGCCTGTATTTCGTAGCTTCCCGCTATCTTCTGCCCGCCAGCCTCGTTTTGCTGACCATCAGTATAAATTTCCGGGAGCTCAGAAAACTGGGAAGCAAGGCCATAATCATGTTTCTTGCCGGTACGGCAGGCATTATCCTGGGGGCTCCCATAGCACTTTATGTCGTGGGCTCCGTTTTTCCGGATGTATTGCACCCAGGCGGTGAAGAAGTATGGCGGGGGCTCACTACCATTGCAGGCAGCTGGATTGGCGGAGGAGCTAACCAGACCGCCATGTACGAGGTATTCGGTGCCAGTCCGGGCCTGTTTGCACAAATGATCGCAGTAGATGTTCTTGTAGCCAATTTATGGATGGGATTTCTCTTGTACTGGTCCCAGCGTCCGCAGGTTATCGACAAATGGCTGAAAGCAGACAGCATGCCCATATACGAACTCCAGAGCCGGCTGGAAAAGCAGCAGGCAGGCCAGTGGCTCCCGGTCACTGCCAACAGGCTGATGGTTTTAATAGCCATAGGTTTTGGAATTACCGGTCTCTCACATTTTCTGGCCGATACTATCGCTCCCTTTTTCCAGGACAATTATCCGCAGTTCGAAAAATACTCTCTTACCAGCAGTTTTTTCTGGCTTATAGTTCTGGCCACTACCTTCGGGCTTGCTTTATCCTTTACAAAGGCAGGAAAGGTAGAAACTTACGGCGCCTCCAAAGCAGGAAGTGTATTCCTGTATATCCTCGTTGCAACCATAGGAATGCACATGGATCTCGGCGCCCTGCTCGACAATCCGAAATTCTTTCTTATAGGTATCCTGTGGATACTGGTTCATATACTGGTCATGCTCATCGTTGCCCGCATCATAAAGGCCCCCTTCTTTTTTATTGCCGTGGGGAGCCAGGCTAATATAGGCGGGGCAGCTTCGGCGCCCATTGTTGCAGCTTCCTTCAGCCCGTACCTCGCACCCGTTGGTGTGCTTCTCGCCGTACTGGGATATGCCGTAGGAACATACGGCGCTTATATATGCGGGATCATATTGTATAATATTTTTGGTTATTTATAAGTCAACTACCTCGGGGCAAGCCCGATAATCCCGAATTATCGGGATCGGGGCGCGAGGCATGAGGCGGAAACCATAGATTACTTTTCGACACAAGCCTGCCTACCGGCAGGCATCGGAGCATTTAAATCTCACTTAGTGAGTAAAACAAATCTATATTCTTCCGCAAAAGAATCTCTTCCGTATCGTACTTTTTCGTATTATTGAGCCAAATATTCACAAAGTGTTGACATGCGTCTTGTTCCCCTATTAGCTCTTATCGGTATCTTCTTCCTTCAGTCGTGCCAGGAAAAAACGGTTCATCCGGTCCAGTTTTATTACTGGAAAAGCAAAACCCATATCGGGGAAACGGAAAAGCAGTTTTTCGAGCAACTCGGAGCCACCCGGTTATACCTTCGGCTTTTTGATGTGGATATACAGAAGGGAACACCCCAACCCCAGGCAGCCATCCGCTCTTTTGATGCAAAAGCACTGCATGCGGACTATATTCCCGTAGTCTTTATAACTAACCGTACTTTCACCCACATATCGGCCACAGATACCGATAAACTGGCAAAAGACGTCCTTGCCCTGATCCGGAAAATAATGTCGGATAATCCATTGGGTGATCCCGAAGAAATACAAATAGACTGTGACTGGACGGCCAGCACCAGGGACCGTTTTTTCCGTTTTCTGACAACGCTGCAAAACATCTCCGGTAAAAAGGTTAGCTGCACCCTCCGGCTCCACCAGGTAAAATACCGGGACGAAACCGGGGTGCCCCCGGCAGACAAGGTATACCTTATGGCCTATGCTACATCCAGTCCGGTTGAAAATGACGGCAGGAATTCTATTCTTGATCTCGTCCTGCTAAAAGATTATCTCGGGAACATCGGAGATTATCCCCTGGATTTCGACATAGCCCTTCCCCTCTATTCCTGGGCCGTGGTAACCAACCACCTGGGCAAGGCAAAACTCATCAATGGTGTCACGGAAGAGGAACTCCCGGAAGAAACCTACCAAAAGACCGGCGAACACTCCTATGAAGTACGGGAAGATACTTTTTTGCGGGGTATCTATCTCAACCGGGGATTCCGGGTTCGTGTAGAGTATATATCTCCCGAATTGCTGCAGGAAGCTAAAAATTTTCTCAACGGAAAGGTCAACAGGCCTTACAGCTATGTCTATTATCACCTGGACAGCCTTTTCCTGCCCAGATTTACCATAGAAGACCTGCGATAAAAAATACCGGAATCTCAGTATTTCCCGTTTGCCGTTTATGAAGTACTTTTAGCTTCGGATACAAACTGTGGGTTGGACTCGTTTAGTTCATGACTACATTTGCTTTTTGGTCCTTTCAGGGCTCCCCTCTTCAGTGGACCGCTTTGCAGGACGGAGAGTTTTTTGGTTTTTAATAAGATTATAGAACATATGAAACAAATAGTATTATCTGCTGCATTCTTACTGGCCTCCTTCGTCCATGCCCTACCGGCACATACTCCCGGCAACAATACCGTTTCCTATTGTGCAGGCGACTTCGGGGAAGATTATACGTACTATAATCTCTTCGCACAGGAAAATATAGAGGAACCTCAATACCAGGCTTTTTTGCTCACATACGACAGTAGCTTTTACACCCCGGACAAAACGGACGGTGCGAAATACAACGAAAATATCGAAGACTGGCAGAAGTACCTCGGTATAACTTACGAACAGGCCCTTTACCTGGTATTTCAATCTAAAAGAGAAGATCTCCGGGCATTGGCACAGGAAAATACGACAGCCGACAAAAAGCTGGGCTTCATCGATAAGAACTTTATAAAAAAACACAAACAGGCACTATTGTACCTGGCCTACGCCAAATACCTGGAACCCTATATGGCCGTTAAAGGAGACCGCAGGTATTACTGGGGCAATGCCCCGGAGCACACCGTAGAGGAACTGGATTATGACAAGGTGATAAATGTCCTGGAAAAAAGCTGGCAGGCGGAAACCGATAAGGACCTCAAACTCCGTTACGGCTACCAGCTGGTCCGTTTTGCCCATTATTATCAGAAATACCGGGAAGCCATAGATTATTTTCACACTCATGTGGAAAGCCTGGATTACAAACCGATCATGTATTATTACGCCCTGGACCAGAAAGGAGGTGCAGAAAGAGGGCTGGGAAACTACATGCAGGCGCATTACGATTTCTTCCGGTTCTTCACCCACACCAAAAACCGCAAGGAACAGGCTTACACTTCCATGCGGGTAACCAACGAGCTGGACTTTGAGGTACTGTTGTCCGAAGCTAAAAATACGACGGAGAAAAACGATCTGTACATGCTTCTCGGGTACCGCGATTTTAACAATCCGCTGTCTTCTTTTAACAAGATCATACAAAACGATCCGAATGCCCCGCAAGCCAAAGTGCTCATGGCCAGAACGGTTAACCAGCTCGAAAGGAACTTTTTCCCCACGCATTATTACTGCGCATACAATAATCCGGATTGCATGGAAGGACTAAAAGATCACCGTCTTCCCCTGAGTATAGATAGTAGCGCCGAACCTTTTCTGAAAGAAGCCCTTGAAAGTGCATTACAGCAGTCTCAAAACAACAAAGTCCGCGAACAGGAATTCTGGCAACTGACCACTGCGTGGCTGTACTTTATCCGGGGAGATTACCAGGCAGCCGGGAGTCACCTGGAAAAAGTCAGGACCAAAAACGTAAAACTCCTCGGTCAGAAAGACAAGTTGGCCATGCTGATCGCTATAACGCAAGAACCGGAGATCACGGAAAGTTTCGAAGAAACTTTAATGAAAAAATACGGGGATATACTGGATACGAAAACACCGGTTAACGCCTACTATTCACCCGATTCCTACGGTACACGCGGTTTTATAACCGATGTGCTGGCCAACCGTTATTTTTTACAGAAAGACTACGCCAAAGCATTTTTACTTCAAAACCCCATTACCGCCCTGGAATATAACCCGGATACTGAGATCCTCTCTTCGATAGAAAAACTCTATCACAAGCAGAACAAAAATGCATTTGAACAGATGCTCGTTAACAATATTCCCCCGGTGGAATACGATTACCAGGCCAAGAAATACATACAGAAAGTAGGGTTTGACCTGGACAGTTATGCTGCCAACATGAAAGGTAATGTATACCTGTGGCAGGGAGAACCGGAAAAAGCCCTGTCGGAATTCAAAAAAACAGCAAACGGGGACAATACTTCCTATAAAAACTTTTCCAACATTCCGCGCAGCATATTTGGTTATAACCGCATCGAGTGCTTCGAATGCCCGGAAGACCAGGTGATGCAGACCGATTATGCGGATGATTTTACCTTTATTCCTCCTTCCATGAATAAAAAGCAGCTTGCGGAAATACTTATCCGGCTGAAAAAAGAAGGAGAGAAAAATGATGAGAAAGCGGCAAAGGCAAACTACCTGCTGGGAAATTTCTTTTTCAACACATCGCTTTTAGGTTATTACCGCAATATGCTAACGTTCAGCGATTCCAACGCCAACAACTCCAGGTTTCATAATTATCCCGACTGGAACGGGCACTTTAAGGAAAAGACACCCAAATACATCTTATATTTCAAAAGCTATGAATGGAACCCCTGGTTTAAAGACAACTTTGACCGCCCTCTCACTTACCTAAAGTTGGCGCTTGATAAAGCTGTTGATGACGAACTCAAAGCCAGAATTCTCTTTGCCGCTTCCAAATGTGAGCAGGGTATCTTTTACAGTACACAAAACGATCCGGAACTGAACAACCTGAAGAACCTGGATTACAAAGCTAGGCAGACACGACGAATGGAAATAAAAACATCCGGATACCGCAGTTATTTTCAATTACTCAAAGGATATAGCCATACCTCTTTTTATGACGAAGTAAAAACCAACTGTAAGTATTTTGACTATTACAGTACAAACTATTAGAACCTAAGGAGTGCAGGAATAAGAAATCAGGGACAAGAGATCAAAGCATCAGAAGGTGCTTATTTCCAGAATGGGTTGGTATCAGGTTGTTAAGTTAATGGGTTATTAGGTTATTGAGTTATACACATAGATACTATATGTATTAACCTCATAAACAAATAGTTAAATATTTGTATACGTATAAAATGAATAGGTGTTTCAAAAGAACCTGACTTTGTGGGCTTTGTGAAAAACTTTGAGTCCTTTGTGGTTTTCCCTGTCACGGGTCTTATGTTATCACAGAGATTCACAAAGCAGGCACAGACCTGCCTGGCCGGCATAGGCAGGGTTGCACAAAGTATTGTAGAGAAATTAAATGTATAGCTCAATTAGGTTATTTAGTGAACACTCCATAACTATGGCAATTTCATTGTCCTTTAGTCTCCGGACTTGCAGTCCGGAGGGGCTTATTTTACCGTTTCTTTGTGCTTAGCCCCCCATTTTTTCAGCATGTCCAATATGGGTACCAATTGTTCCCCGATCTGCGTAAGCTCGTACTCTACCCGTGGCGGCACTTCGGCATATACCGTTCGTTTTACCAGGCAGTTGTCTTCCATTTTCCGCAAATGCAGGGTGAGCATGCGTTCCGTAATATTCGGCATTCGCCTGCGCAACTCACTGAAACGCAGTTTTCCCCCGGCCAGGTAACAGCATATGGCTATGGTCCATCGTCCGCTTATGAGATTGGCAGCGTAGACCTCTTCACATTCCGTATCCAGTATCTGCCTATTCTCGTAATTCGTGGAAGTCTTCTTTATTTTACCCATACTTACATTTTTGTTCGTACCACACAATAGGTTGCTAATATACGTAATACATAGTTCAATTTGTAATTTTACTGCCGTAGAAAACCTGGTTTGACATGCAGGTATTCTGTCTCTTATTATGGAACTAAAAGTATAATTTAAAAACCGAAAGTAAACAACATGAAAACACTGGTTATAATCATTCACCCCGATCCGGAAAGTTCTGCAGTTAACAAACGCTGGAAAAACGAACTGGAAAAATACCCGGACACCTATACCCTACATGATCTCTATGCCCGCTACCCGGACGGGAAGATCGACGTGGAAAGCGAACAGCGGTTATTGGAAAAATTTGACACCATTGTATTCCAGTTTCCCTTTTACTGGTTCAGTTCCCCTCCCCTTTTCAAACAGTGGCAGGACGATGTGCTTTCCCACGGATGGGCCTACGGCAAGGGCAGTCCGTACAAGCTGGCCGGTAAAAAGATGGCCCTGGCTATATCTGCCGGTATTAACGAGGAAGATTATAAGTCTTCGGGAAGGTACAAATATACCCTGGCACAACTTACCGCCCCGCTCGAGCTCACTTTTGCCTATATCCGTGCAGATTACCGTCCGCTCTTCGCTTTTTACGGCACAGAACACAACGGTACACCGGAAAGAATAGAAGAAAGCACGCTGGAGTATATGAACTTTCTCCAAAATTTATAGTGTGATATGAATGGCCGTAGCTTCTCCCGGGAAGCTACGGCACCTATAATGCAGAATAACTACCCTAGCAGGATTTCCATATACACAGCTCCTTCCATCGGGTTATAACGATAGGGTGCTATTTCGTAGAATCCCGCCTTCCTGTAGAGTGCTATGCCCGCTTTCATACCTGCCAGGGTGTCCAGGCGCATCTTTTCATATCCTAATTTTCTCCCCGTCCGCAGGGCTGTGTTCATTAATTCGAGACCCAATCCTTGTCCTCTGGTTTCGGGCTTCAGGTACATTCGTTTAAGTTCGCATATGTTATCTTCCAGTTTCCGGATGGCCACGCATCCCAGGGCGGCACCTCCCGCACCGAATACGATCAAAAGAGCGCCTTCCGGAGCAGAATATTGGCTTCGAAGGTCTTCCACTTCTCCGGCAAAATTCTGAAACTCCAGGTCTATACCAATGGAAGCGGCGTATTCTTTAAACAATTCCGCCCCGGTATTATAATCCCTGTCAGATTCTGCCTTTTTTATTTCCATCATAAAACACAGGGTTTAAGTACAGGCAATTTAAGCAGGTTCCTGTAATTATCCCGGGAAAAATTATAAAAAACAGGTCCCGGAGTTCTAATACATAATCCTCGGGGAAAGCCCACGAGATATGCAACGGAAGAAAGTTTATTTTTAGTTCGATAAAACTTAGACAGTTCCCTAATCTCTCTCAAAAACCCCACATTTTCATCTTTCCTTCCACCTGAGATCATTCTTTACGGTACTTTTACTCTTCACCATAAAATAAGCCACGATAAGGTTCGGTACCCAGGCGAGCCAGGCTACAATACGGTAAGCATCCACGAAATTGCCCAACAGTATTTCCAATAACGGCAGCCATACTCTCAGCGTTACCGCCGCAAAACAGCATGCGTAACTATATATCATAAACTTTCCGTGCCTATCTATCTGTCTTTTCCTCGCCGCATCAAAGCCCAACACTGTAGTGGTTAACCAGACCACGCTCAGCGAAATAAACCCGGATGCCGGGATAATACCTCCCGTAGCATAAAAACCGATAAAAAATCCGCATAGACCACTGATCAGTACCGAAAGCACATAGACCTTCCCTATTTTCCTGTGCAATCCTATATTTCTTTGTCTCCATTTCGCACCAAATTGTAGCCATCCCACAAGGAGAGCCAGTCCGCCAAAAGCAATATGGCCATAGAAACCGAGGTTATACAACCCGGAACTCAAAAGTTCCTCTGCCTTTGACCCCAACAATCCGAAATGGTTATCATTCATAAAATAAAGAGCGGGATACAACCCTATGAGAACAGATAATATACCCAATATAATCCAGACAGCTTTTTTCATTTTTGGCCGGTGTTTGCTGCATTAGTCCAAAAATAGCCGGAAATGTTACATTTTAAGCCTCTAAAATACTATGTATGAGACATCCGGAAATTAAACCTGTTTGCCACGGATACAGGTTAAACTTCTGTGTATCCGCACCTGAAATAGGTAAATACATTAAGAGACTGTCTAAGACCATTCTTTGCTTAAATCAAAATGTTTTTAAGGTAATTTGGAAATAAACAGGTTTATACGGAATTTAAGGAGTACCTTTAAAGGATATAAAAAATTCATTTAGAAACCTTTTCTATCGCCACTTAAAAGCAACACTACCTCTTAAGAAGAAAAGTATTTTAAAGACCATTACCTGCAATGCTAAACGCCCGGAACACCTGAAAGCAGTAGTGGCCCCCTGAAAAACTCCGAATGATAACCGGTAATAATATTTTACCTATTTCGAGAAGACATCTATGAGACAATTAAAAATATCCCGCCAGATCACGAACAGAAAGGATTCTACGCTGGACAAGTACCTGCAAGATATTGGCAAAATAGCATTGATAACCAGTGAACAGGAAGTGGAACTGGCCATAAAAGTAAGGCAAGGGGACCAGCAGGCCCTAAATACCCTGGTCCGGTCGAACTTGAGATTTGTGGTTTCGGTGGCCAAACAGTATCAATTCCAGGGATTACCGCTTTCCGACCTCATTAACGAGGGAAACCTGGGGCTCATTAAAGCCGCCATGCGATTTGACGAAACCCGGGGATTCAAATTCATTTCCTACGCAGTTTGGTGGATCCGACAGGGCATGATACAGGCCATTAACGAGAATGCGCGAATTGTAAGGCTCCCGTTAAATAAGATAGGGGTTATCGGCAAGATCAACCAGGCTACCGTATTCCTGGAACAGGCTTTTGAACGGAAACCTTCTTCCGAAGAAATATCCGAATTCCTGGAAATTTCCGTTTCCGAAATTGAAACCTGCCTGGAAAACTCCGGAAGAAGCCTCTCCCTGGATTCTCCTTTCGACGAAGGAGAAAATGATAGCGGTAACTTATATGCCGTTATAATATCCCCGGATTCTCCCGATCCTGACGGAGGCCTGATGGACGCATCGCTGCGATCGGATATCGGTAACTTACTCAAAACACTCTCCGCAAGGGAAAGGGAAGTTATGGTACAGTTTTACGGACTCCAGGGAAAGGCACCCGAGCGGTTAGAGGAAATCGGCAACCGGATGAACCTGACGAGAGAACGGGTACGGCAGATAAAAAATCACGCTATCCGGCAATTAAAAGCTTCGGATATCTCCATGTCTTTGTTAAAGTACCTGGGGTGATAAGCCGGGGGTTTCGATACAGCGGCCTGAAGGCCGCCACTCTACCACCTCCGTGAAGTTCTAGTACCTTGAAAAGGGGCTAAAAATCCAAAACAACTACAAAAAGCCTAAGCGAAGGCTCGGTAATATGAAAGGGATGTAAAAGATATCATTCATAGTCCAGTATTACCTTATAACAAAAACCTCCCGGTTTAGCGGGAGGTCGGGTGGCAGGGCTTTGATGCGGAAAGATTAAAATATGAAGATAATGGCCAGGACGGTCATTATCAAGGCCCCGGCTATAATGCCTAGCAAAAAACAGGTGACAGGCAGCCGCAGCCAATTGGTAGCCCTGAGGTTTTTGGTATGGTTATTATGATCTGTTGAAGTCGACACCACTAATCTTTATCTTCGTCTTCTCCCTGTTACTTCGTCTTCTCATTCCTATAAATTAACATACAATGTGCTTCGTTTAAAAACTGGCTTTCCGGAACAGGCAACATCCGCATGGCCAGCCGTAAAATATTGTTAATGCTGTTCTTCATATCTACCTCCAAAAGTTCGCCGGAAGTAGCTTCTTTCTCCGTAGCAATAATGCATAAGTTAAGAAGGTCGGCTATGAGCAACATATGTTCGGTATAGCCGGATACTTCTATTTTCATTTCAAAATTGTCTGTTTCCGTATTGTATTTTAAGGTTTCGAAATGCTTATATGCTTTCTCCCGCAGGAGGTTAAATAACCTGGTTTTCTGTTCCATATGTATTGGTTTTTATTATTATTAGTTCTACTCCTACTCCCCTGATATTATATTTAACGGGGTGTACCCCGGTAGTTCCGGCATTTCTACAGGTTCTTCGCGTACGTAATGCAGTTTTTTTAAACGTTCCAGTTCCTGTTCGGCTATTTCCCTGGCGTTGCTCATAAAGCCGTCAACCACACCATAGGCTTTCTCCACGTCTTTCCTACTGATACCGGCGTTTGTCCGGGAGCGTATGATGCGGTGACCGTAGCACAGCAGGTGAAACAGGTAATGCTCCCGGTAGGAGGTTTTCGGGAAAAAGCGGTCCGGGAGTTCCGTAAAGTGGCTGCACAGGTGCAGCAGGTAATCCAGCGCGTAATGCCTGGGCTTAAACTCCCAGAATACAAACAATAGTCCCAGGCATACCTGTTCTAGGGCATAGCCGAGTACGGCCACCCTTGCGGCGGCATCTTCCGGGTATTCATCCTGTTCTATAGTGCTATGTATATAGGTGGCATGGCGCCAATGGCTTTTCCACTTTTTGTATATCTGTTTCCACATTTTGGGGTGCCTTGCCGGGCTGAAATGAAAGTTTTCAGGATTCTCTCCCTTGTAATACGCCAGCGGTGTGCCCATAATGGTACGGGACAGGAAGTTATGCCCGCGGTCTACCTTATCCCATGCTTTTCCGACATCATACACTATAGGATATACACAGCAGGGTTGCGACAGGCCCTCTCCTGCTTCTTCCAGCAAGGTATACATGGAGGGCGTCCAATGATCCTCTACGAGTATCAGCAAAGTGTAGGCCGTTAGCTCCACGGGAGCGTAGTGTGCGGGTTGCATAAATACCTGCTGTGTGTGCACCTCTTTTCGCTTGCCCATCACATAGATGGCATAGGGGGTTATGTATTGCTCTAGCTGTGCTATAAGTTCCTGCAAGAGTGTATCTTCCTCCAAAGGGTATTCTGCTACACCGTTGTACCGTGTGGCCTGTTGCGGGGATTTCAGCCCCTTCAAACGGTAGTTGTACCGTTTTTTCAGCAGGGTTTCTATCTGCTCTGCCTGTTGGTGGATATGGGTAAGCTGGTGGTCCGTAATATGGTAGTCGTTGCGGTAGCGGCTGGCTATGTAGGCTTCGTCCAGTAGTTTCAGCAGCAGGGCCTCTTCTTCGGTTTCCGTATTAAAAATACGGCCCAGTTTGGGGGCGTAGGGCCTCAGGTTGTTTTGTAGTTCTTTTATGCTATGGCTTTTGCGTTCCTTGCCCATGATAAAGAGCGTGGCAAAACGCAGGCTGATCTCTACATACTGGTGCAGCATCAGGGCGGCGTGCGGGCGGTACTGGTCTCGCTTGTAATACTGTGCCCCTTCCAGGAAAGCACGGGCTTTTACCGTTTCGTTGGTATAGCGGACCTTTAGATGGTTTTTTACCACCTCGTCTACCGTATAGGGCAACAGCCCGGGGGCATCTTCCGTAGCCTTATAAACCAGTTTATGCGGCAGGCAGCCGTGTATAAAAAACAGGTTTTTATCTTTTAGCTGCTCCTCGGCATAGTCCATATCAAAAATGCGGTAACGGTAGGCGGTTTCCTCCTGGAAGATACGGCCTACGGTGGTAGCCAGTTCTGTAGTAAGTGCAGAGCAACGGCCCCGCAGCAGGATGATAAGCAAACTCCCCTCCTCTATATCTGTTTGGTAGATGTACTGCACCTCTAGGAGTTGTACCAGCTTTTGCGTAATGTCTCGTATGGGTAAAGCCATAATTTTCGTTTTAAAAGGTTAACAAAAAAGTATACGGAGGTAGCGGGTATATCATGTAGTGTAAGCGTGTTTCCAGGTTTGGGGTTTTCTGAACAGGCCGGGTATCAGGGAGCATCTTCGCCAACGCAGAGCAGCTTTCCGATAAGCATCAATACCTTATGTATCTGCAACTTACATCGTTCCTCTCCCGAATCCAGTAGGGTATCACACAGCCCTATCAATGCACCGACCGATTCTATATAGTCCGTAAAGCTGTCCATATAGAAATATGGTAACTGCAACTTGTCTTTAAACTCCGGGTGTGGTCTTAAGGCTGGTATGTGGTCTGTGACGTCCTCTTTGAGGTGGTGCAATAGTTTCTTTGGGTTGGTATTCATGGCGTTTTGTTTTTTAGTGATTTGTGTAGCGGTAGCGGGTATACGGACGTAGCGGTAAAAGAAAGGAAAAGGCGTCCCTCTTCCTTTCGTACTACCCCAAAATAACAGGACATACCGCCCTGTTAAGCCTTGTTTGGCGAAAACTCCAAAAAGATCTTACAGAAAGCATTGCTTATAGTGCAGAAGAGTTACCGGAAATAAAATAGGCGTGGAACTCGACTTATCAAACAGAGGTACTGGCATACCGTGCAACGATAAGTGAGCCCACGCCCGGGTCGTGAGCTATTATCACTTATAGTCTCGTTGCAATGAAAAGTGCCAGTTTTCTGTTTGAGACACAAAGCGAATAGCTTCTAATATTTTTTTGCTTTTAGAAGTATCGCAAATGTATGTATTTGCACCAAATATAATAAAAAAATCTTTATGCAGGCGAATTCACTCACGATATTTTATTTAAAACTTTAGAGATTGTTCCGTAAATGAAAAAATTACTATGGATTCCGAATATCAAAAAGAAGAGTTTTTACACTTATTTGGCCAGCAGATTGATAAAATACGTGAGATAAAAGGATATAGCTATAGAGATATTGCTACGAGAAGCAAGTTAAGTGCAAGCGATATAAGCAAATTTGCAAAAGGCAGGGTTAATATAACTTTATCTTCCATTATGGAACTTGCCAAAGGCTTAAATGTACATCCAAAAGAGTTATTTGATTTTGATGTACCAATGGAGACAGAAAGAGGTTAAACACTTCTAAACTGGTGCTCATTTGCAACCAGTACAAGACAGCTTTAGGCATTTTGCCATAAATACACGGTTATGCTAGATGATAAGAAGAAAAAAGAGTTCATTGTTAAGTTCGCCCAAAAGTTAGGAGAAATAAAAAAATCCAAAAACTTAAGTTTCCGAAAAATTGCTGCAAACTGTGATCTAGATGCCAGTTTTATTAGTAAAATAGAGAAGGGTACTGAGAATATTACTTTGGAGACTATCCTTAATCTTTTGTATGGTTTAGATGTGCAACCCAAAGAATTATTCGATTTTCATGTGGATTTGAAGAAAGATGATGTTAGAAGGTAGAGAGATTAATAAATGAAGGTGTGCCTTACCTAATTTGTAGCCTTCTCTAAAATTGGTAAGGCTACAATCAAATCTCCTTCCCTACTACCATTCATCAAATTTATTAAACTCCAAATTTAGGATTTTTTAATTTTCAGGATAGGTAGAGAAAATAGCCTGAACGGGCACAACTCACCAATGATCGGTTCTCTTTACATAAATTATTCTCCCCCCATGAGTACTTATTAACTATATGTAGTTCTTATTAATTCTGGCGTAACTTCTAAGAGCTTCTCATTTTTTAATTCAATGACATTTAATAAATATAATAAGTTGTTGAAGTTCATAGGTAATGACAAATCCAAATTGGACATTTTTAGTAAAAATGTCGTTCTATCAATTTTAAGAATTTGTTTACCAATATAGTTATTCTTATTTAGAGTGTCAATTAAATCACTATTTAAACTGGACAATTGAAACTGTAATCTAAATTTGTTTCTTAATAATGCCTCCCAATTTTTACTTTTAAAATGTTGATATGATAATTCATTAAATAGATTTTTTAGAGCTATATCATTAGTTTCTAAACTAGCATATATTCCATTTAGAAGTCTTTCGCTTTCCTTATGCTTTGACCAATCATTTTTGCATTTATACCGTAAACTATGATCTATTTCGTGCCATCCTTCTGATAGCATAGTTCTTAACTGAAGTTCGAAAGTATTATCTATCAAATTGAAATGAGTGTTCCTAGAAGTTGAATTGACTTCGTTGAAAATTTTGATTTGTCCCTCATCAAATTGACAAATTATATTGGTTCTTTTAGGTTTAAAAACAGTTAATTCAGGTTCGTCAATTTCTTCATCAACGAACTCAAATTTATGATTTAAAATTTCTTTTACAACCTCAATATCATCCTTGAAATAGGTTACTATTCTAACACCAATAATATCTTGAATCTTTTTACCATTTTCTTGATATGGTTTTCCTTCGCCTCGCTTTCTTTCAATTTTCTCAAATATAGATTTCTCATCTTTAGTTCGAACAAAAATCCTATACAACAACCCAATTTTGTCCAATTCATCAACTATTTTTTGATGAATTTGCTTTTCTATCATTTGAAAACCTGCAATCATTTATTGTTAGTGTGTTTTAAGTGATAAATTGCCTCTCGTGTAATGAATCCAACATCATCCTTAAAATTCAAGTAGTTTTTACTTTTTAAAGAATCAATAACTTTATTAATTTCTTTATCTGGATAATCACTAAGTAATTTTTTAATATGAGAAAATTTACGCGCTCGTGTTTTTATTCCATCTACTTGAAAAAAATGTTTCAAAACTGTTTCTTCAGAAAGAGCTTGCTTTAAAATTTCTTCATCGGAATTATCATCTTGACTTTCAAAGAGGTTAAGAACATTCGTAACAAAATCATCATTTGAGTTACAAGCAAATAATGCAAAATCACTATAAGGTTTGTTAATATTAGTGTCAATAATTGAGCAATCATAAAATGAGCAATTTTGAAAGGACGTATCAAAAAAAACTTTCACATCAAACACACAACTATTAAATATAACAGAAGAAAAGGCCGATGATTCGAATCTACAATTCTCACTAAAAATTAGTTCTGTTAATTCTCTATCAAAAACAAAAAGATTTTTGTACAATCGATTTGGTCGCCTCGAAAAAATATAATCTAAATAAAAATAAAAATCAATACTGTAATTAAAATTTTCATCATTATAAATTGACCATAAAGTATTTTTTTTTTCTATACTTTGAATTTTAAATGAATCAATTGATTTAGTTGCAAAATCTTGAGGGATTATTTTTTCAAAATCTTCATAATGTTCTTGATATTTTTCAAGAATTAAATTTTCGCCCACGAGATGTCCAAAAATAAAATCATTTATAATTCCAACATCCCCATTAGGTTTTCTATCAAGGAAGACATGGTTTGATAGAGTTTCTATTAAATCCTCTATTGAAGGTTTTTCTTCAGGTATATAAAGTTGAAGACTACTCTGCAATAGCTTTTGATTATAGTCCTTTATAAAATCTTTAATCGTTTCTTTAGATTCAGCAGTAATATTGTACTCAGTCATAAACCGTACTAATTTCCTAAAAATCCTTAACTGGTCTTCATTGTTTAATTTTAAATTTTGCCTTTGTTGTTCCCTTTTTAGTAAGTAATCAAGATATTTATCTATTAAAGCTCCTTCATCAGTTTTGTATACATAACTTTTTAAAATATCTAAAGAAATGTTTCTTAAATACGATAAAAGCACCGGGTTTGCTATTTGTATTACTGGAAAATTAGCATTATTTATAATTTCGATTCTTTCATTGCTTAACCAATTATCAATTTTGGGTTCTTTTATTTCAAATCGTGCAAGTGAAAATTCATTTTTAGAATCATAAATTGAGTTTAGGAATTCATCACTATTAAAAATGGCAGTTTTCCTTGATGTAATAATAATTTTCGCATCACCCTTTAACAATTCAATAATAGTCGTAAGCATACTTTCAACCTCTTCCTTATTACTGTCTTTAGAAATTAATTCGTCAAAGCCATCAATAATTAGAGGAATTCTTCCCTTAGTAATTTGCTCAATAACTATATTTTGCTTAATCCCGTTGGGAAATTGTTCATCAATTTCATTTAATAGTATATGCTTAAAAACTCTTGCTTCTCTATTTCTTGAAAGCTCAGTAAAAAAAGGAAGTTGCTTACATTCGCTAGGGGAAAAAGTATTAAGTATTTCATTAGCAGTACAAGTTTTACCAAATCCTGCAGGTGCTTCAATTATTATAAAAATAGCCCCATTAATCTTACTTAATAAACTATTTATTTTGTCAATCAAATTTATTTCTAACTCTAAATCATATGATTTGTTTTCTATGATATTTTTTGATTCATCTTGAAGTAGCAAATCAAATGAACTATTTATATATTTATATGTACTTCCTTCAGGTAAATTTTGAAGTTGTTTATTTACAAAGTGCTTATATCTATTTTTTAATTCATTTCCTAATGGAGTCTTAATAAAAAAACCTTCAAACAAGTATTCTTCTATTTCTTCAATATTTAAAAGTATTTTAACATCTGTTGCAAAGCCTAAATCAGAATACTCTTTTTTGATTTTGGAAATATCATAATCTTCATCAAATAATATAAACTCAGCAGCATGGTACATTCCATATCTTAAAGTATAAACTCTAACTTTATTATTCGATTGACTTGCTAATTGATAATTATAAGACAAAAAAAGCTTGTCTATATATTCTATTTTGTTTGATGTCATTCTTTTTTCTAAATTACACACAATACCCCATATACGCACAACTTACTATATTTAATACAATTTATTAGCATATATCATTATATATGGGTTAATACATATTGTCGAGATAGTTTCTCTCCTTTTTTAATAAATGCCTAATTTTAGAGAAATATACCAAATAATTTTACGGTTTTCCACATCTTGCAGAAAAAAACATGGATTTCTTTGGTTTTGTAAGGGAAAGATTAAGTAGGTTGTGTGATAAGCCGGGGCTTCGATACATTCCGGCGGAGCCGGAACACTCAGCCACCTTTGCTTTGGCTGTAAAAGTTTGTACATATTACATTGAAAAAAAACAAACGGAGGTGGCTGAGTGGTAGCCGCAGGTTGGTGTATCGAAGCCCCTGCCTTTTTCTACTTACAATTTTCCAGAAAGAGGAGAAATATTTTTTCTAATTGTTTTTTCTAAATAAGCTGCTATAAGATCGTAGTTTATGACATCTATTTTAAAATATTTGATCCGAAAAAGTTCTTCATTCAAGTTTCCCCTCCCTATTAGTTTTAATGCAAACGGAGGCCTGCCAAGTTCCGAAAAAATATGTGTTTCTAAACGTTTTCCCAGGTTCTTTGCTTTCCCTACATAAAGCGGAACCCATTCCTCGTTTTTCTTTCTTATATTTTCAAGTCTGTTTTCAACAATATTCGGAGTCCATTGGTGCAAATACCTTTTATCCTTTCCACCCCTAAATTTATTTTTAAATTCAGTTATCCATTCATCAAAACCCAATGAATTATCTCTTTTTATTTCAAAAATATAAATACCCTTTTTATTATTTAGTTTTTTACATAAACTTTTTAATTCTTCCTCCTTATCTCCTAAAGAAAATTGACCTAATAATTCTAATTCTTGTTGATTTATTATCTCATCCAGTTTTTTTAATTGTTCTGAAATCTCGTGATCTATGTTTTTCATAAAGTAATTTTAAGTAAGACTACAATTCTGCTTGGTTTTATAAGAGAAATTATCCCCTAATATCTGTATCTGTTATTGTTGTCAATATCTCTTTGGTTAAGTTGGGTTCCCTGGCAATTCTGTTAGCTTGCTGTTCTAAAGTTTTTTCAAAAACATTGCGAACAAATCGTCCATTGCCAAAAGATTTATCTCGTGCAACATAGGCAGTTTCTAATACCATTTTTAGTTTGGTTGTGGCTTCTTCTGTCAAATAATAGTCCAGTTTTTGACACTTGCTCATAAAAATATCGTAGAGCTCGCCCGGAGTATAATCGGGGAAATGGATATAACGGTTAAACCTGGATTTAAACCCGGGGTTGGTTTCTATAAAATTGGCCATCTCCCCGGGGTAACCTGCCAGGACCACCACCAGTTTATCGCGTTCGTCCTCCATACGTTTTATAAGGGTGGCCACAGCTTCTTTGCCAAAATCGTCCTTGTTTTCGCCTACCAGAGCATAGGCTTCATCGATAAACAGAATACCGCTTAATGCCGAGTTTACAGTATTATTTACTTTTACAGCGGTTTGCCCCGTGTATCCGGCCACCAGACCGGAGCGGTCGGTCTCTACCAGATGTCCCCCTGTTAAAATACCAAGGTGTTTATATATCCGTGCCACGATACGAGCTACGGTGGTTTTTCCGGTCCCCGGATTTCCGGTAAACACAATGTGGCAGGAAATGGAGGAGGATTGTAACCCGGACCGCTCCCTAGCCTTCTGTACCTTGATAAAGTTGATTAGGGTATTAATTTCAGCCTTTACCTCGTGCAGGCCAATAAGATCGTTGAGTTCCTGAAGCACTTCATCGAGGGTTTCGTTGTCATTACTTTTGGTAATATGCAAAGCCTTACTTTGTTTCTCGACGGGGTTGTGGGTGAGTTTATAGATATTCTTCAGTAGTTTTTCTTCCTTTTTGGTCACTACATTATCGGCCTTGGAAATAATGATGGCATAGCGGTAAAGAACGGTTGCATATTCTTCGAACAACTGGTTTTCCGTGAGTTTAAGGAAAGACGGGAAGCACAGGTTGTTTTGTATTTTGGTGGATGAAGTCACTTTATCATCCTCTGTTTCCCGGATAGCAATGCGTATCGGATTCTCCGTAGTGGCCATGTTTACTAGCTCGCGAGCCACTTTTTCATAAAGTCCTTTTTGATGGGCTAATGCTATGATGTTAAATTCCTGACCCAACATATCTCCTTCATTATCAGACAATAATTGACCCGTTGCCAATACCAGGCCTGTTGCTTCCAAACTCCGAGTAGCCAGTTTGCCCTCTGCCAGAATATTGGACGCCTGTATCATATCGTAAACAACACAATTGGCAATAAATTTTCTTATTTTGGTTTGTGAATGTGTTGTACCTATGCGTTGCAAAATAACTTCGTCGGTTTGAAGTTTCTGAATGAGTGAAAGCAGGGAACCTGAAAAATCTTTCAACAAGGTATAGTACGAATAGGAAAAATCATAGTGCCCCATTCCATTGAAATCGGTTGTGTTTTCCAGATCGGACCCCCTTATGGGACTTAGCAAAGAAAGATATGCGCGGAACTCGTTAGCAAATTTTTCGGCCAACTGTATATTGCTGATATAGTACACTTCTTTTAACCCACTGTTTGTCGAAAATTCAAACGCCCCGTATTCGACCACAGGTATTTGATAATTACCAACAAACCTCCTGTCGGGACTCCCGTCTTTGTTTACTTTGGCCCAGGTATAATCTATAATATGGCTATCAGACGGAATGGTCGACTCTTCTTCGAGAAAACGTTGCCGGTGAAAACGAAAACGTAATTCGCGTAAATCTATTAGCGTAATTTCACCCGTATAATGAACTTGTAGTAAAAAGGCAGGATAGATATACAAATTGTCTCCATCGGCATTTTCCAGGTGAAATGCCGGATGCTCACAGAGGATAAAATCGATATTGTCCAAGGTATAACTGACTTCTTTCCTGTCTATGGAAGTTTTTGCTGCTGATTTTGTTTCGGTAGTTGCCCTTTCTGAAACTATATCCCAGATTTTGTCAGCTTTGGACAGTTCCATATAGGTTTCTTTTACTACCTGATATTGTTCCCGGAATTCCTTGTCACTTTCAATATTAATATCTGCCTGGCTTTCTTCGTACTGGCCGTATAGATCCGTGAGATATTCATTACCTTCTTTAACTTCTGTTTGTAGTTTTTTTATAGTTTCCGGCTTGATAAAAAATTTTGAGATACCACTTTGTTTGCTTTTAAGCTTTTGTTCTAACTGTTTTGTTGTGGATTGTTGTTGCATGATCTCTCTTTTCAGCTCCTGCCTTTCCTGCCTGGCTTCCTGAATATGCGTTTTGAGTTCATCCAGGCTCGGACTGCTAGCGATAGACGTATTTCCTGAAATGGCATTCAAAGCCACAAAAGATAAAGCGGATACCGATTTTCCGGACAAAAATTGCCGAACCAGGTTGGTATCGTATTTATGGGAGGAGTGCATGCCGAAGCCTTTGTCGATGTTAGCTATTTTACCAAAACAATCACGACAGACCTGTCCGCCATCTTTAAGTTTTCCACCACCAAAATTGGGAGTTGTTGTAAAAGTTAAAGGAGTACCACAACCGGAACAATGCTTAACGATAGGGGCTGTAGTGATACCGTTATACTTTTGATCAAACCTGGTTTTGGGCATTGCCACAAAGATGATGATGTCAATAAACGAGGTGAATGTAGGAAAGAGTGTCCAGAAAAATAAAAGCGAGAGCACCCCTCTCCAGTACTGGCGAAGATAAAAATGATGTGCTCCGAAGGTTCCCAGCAATAAAGCAAGTACTATGGTGGTTGTCTTTGTCTTATACGACTTTGTGACATAATGGTTTTTTGGGATACCATCACCAACAGTAATACCGGGGTTACTCCCGTTTGTGCCTCCTATTTTTCGTCGGGAATAGATTCCTGTTCCGGGTATCCCGGTATTGAGATAGGCTCCGTTTTTGCCAAGATTTACATTGGCTCCCCTGGGACCCAACGTAGTACTGATACCATTTTTACTAAAGTTCAGATAAATACCAGGTAGTATTTTCTTTCGTTTCCTAAAGTTTATTGCCATTATATTACGCTTCTTCCTGCTGGAATAGTTATATAAAATAATTTTTTAGCTGATGTTTACTAATAATCTGCTACAATAACAACAAATTTTGGAATAATCAGAAAACCCGTATTACGGGTTCCCTCATGTGACAGCAAAAAAGAGTAATTTGTATGTTTTTCTATAGAAAAATTAAGTTGTTAATGACCAAAATTTCAGCTTACCCGGATCAAAGAATGAGAACACTTTTTGTTATAAAAATATCTTTAGATTCATTACAAATTTTTTAAAGCTTCTGCTTTTATAGTGAATTCGTTTAAACTTTTTTCTTTTTGATGGGTTTGAACTTTTTCAAAGCTAACACAATAAAAGCAAGATAGTTAAACCCTGTCCAGCTTGCCACGGTGGTGTCAAACCTGTTTAGTAATGACCGGAAACTGTCCATCCAGGCATTGGTTCGCTCGATGGCATATCGCTGGTCATAAAGTTCTTTGTCAAAATAGTCATCTCTGTCCTTGTCACTGTTACGCCTGTTGAAACAGATATTGGCATTGATTTCCTTTTGGGCACAAGCCTGTCGGAAATCCTTGGAATCAAAGCCCGCATCAGCATTGAGGAACAACCCATCCACACGGAGGTCAGCATCTTCCAGAGTACCAGTGACTACTTCGAACTGCACCTCAATGTTATACAGGTCGTTATGATTGCCGGCAACAGGTTCAGACATAGCTAAAGGTAGTCCCTGCCTTTCGCTAAGGTATAGGGCATTGGTGGTTTTGCGCTTCTTACGGCCTTGGTATTCCACTTGTTCCCCGCCCCTGATGGCCGAGGTGTGACTGCCATCCAGGTCCACACTGGAAAGGTCAAGTTTTGATTTATGGCGGTTGAGGAAGCTCACCCAACAGTCTTTCCAAAAACCGCACAAGCACCATTTCCGGTAATGGTAGTAAACCGATTGCCAACTTAGCACTTTACTGTCAAAAAGGGCTTTTACAGGCACTTGATGCCACTGCACACCGGTCTTGAGCTTGTAGAGGATGGCGTTAACAATCTCAACCAATGGAACGGTCGGGGCAAATCCTCGATGAGTTTTAGGTATGTAAGGAACTATTTCCAATTCTATCGTATCTTTGTCAAGTACAGAGTACATAAAGGGTTGGTTT
>NZ_JBRKIS010000005.1:0-65522 GCF_052983315.1 Sinomicrobium endophyticum | reverse complement strand
TGGCAAGCTGGACAGGGTTTAATTACCTTGCTTTTATTGTGTTAGCCTTAAAGAAGTTCAAACTAAGAAAAATCAAAAAAGTTTAAACGAGTTCACTATTAAAAGATCGTTCTGTCAAGGCATCTAACAAAAAAATGAGTGCCGGATTGCCGGGCCTGTCCCATCCATTGAAAGTCACACTTATTCCTATTTCAATAAACCCCAACGGCACAGGATGAATAAAATTTTGTCACAGAAACGTTATCCAAAGTATCCTGCTTCCAGGCAATTTGTCAATCACTTCTTGATTATTCAATATATACTGTCTTAATATATTGATTTAAAATCCGCCTGACAAATGATTCATCTTAATTTTCTATTAAATCATCTTATTTTTTCCGAGAAATATTTGTTTGACTACATGAGGAACTCCATCACACTCCAATCTGCGTTTAATAACTGCTAAAAATACGATATAGTCTCCTGGTCCTAGCACAACTCTCTAAAATATCATCTCAAAATAGTTTTCCCTTCTTGTTCTTGCTCAACACATAAAAAAGATCATCGTGCCACAACATTAATTCTGAATGAATCCAAGGGTACTTGTTTTAACCTTATTGTTGCCGATTAGGTTCCAATGAAGCCATATATAGAGAAAGTGATGATTTCAGAATAAACAAAACCTCACTTACTCACTGAATTGAGTACATTTTTTAGTTGCATGTTGTTGCAGATTCTAATTCCATAAATCCTTCAACAGGTTTTTACCATTTTCTTTCAGTTCTCTGCCTTTTTCTTTCAGGGTTTCTTCGGTCATTTCCTCTTTTACTTTCTTAAGCATGTCACTGATGTCTTTATTGATCTCTACTAAATCATCATTGCGGATAATTCCCAATTTTTTAATGATATTGATCCAATCCTGCTCTTTAGCTTTGGTGTACATATACTTTGTCATGATCTTATTCAGGAGGTATTTGTCATAAACACCCAGTACCTTATCAAACTCCCTTTTCTCTAAGAATCTGATGGCTTTATCAATGGTTTTCCCCTCGTCATTGCTCAACAATTCACTTTCTCTTATTTTTTTCAACGCTATTAGGGCCTCTTGGGTCTTTTCCTGCTGTAAATACAGGTAGGCTTCTATTGACCAAATTACTTCGTTCTTTACTCCGGCTTTATGTGCGGTTCTTATAATAGCCTCAAAGTCCTGCATAGCCCGCTCTTCATCAATTTTTCTATTCATTGTCAAACGCGACATCGCCCGAAGAATATGGTTGGTTATTATCTGAGCATAATGGGCGGCCTCCTGGGGAAGTATCCGAGCTGGTACTACATACTCTCCAGTGAAAATTGGCGCCCAAAACAAGATAGTTGAGGTAATTGGTAGTTCTTCGTCCGAATTCTCATAAAGCCAATTTAAATTTTCACTATACTCTTTTTCAGACAGGTACAAAAGATCCTGATCAAAGTATAGCAAACCTCTTGTCATTTGTATCCATAGTTTCAGGTCACTTCCGGGAAGCGCTTTCATGTTACTCTTAGAGCATTCATACATCAGTATACTTTTGGAAAATTTACGCGACCTGTCAATTATCATAAAGCAACTCATGAGGATGTGCTCCACACTTTGCAAGTTCTCCTTAGCTTCTCCTTCCAGCGGAGGTCGTAGATACACAGTCTTTCCCTTCATCATTGTCACCAACGAATCTCCATCTAGCATAGCTCGTCCTTCCAGCAGAGTAGGGAATTCATCTTCGTCATGGTTGCGTGCAAACTTATGTAAAGCGAGGTAGGCCGATACAAATTCGGTAACATCTTGCAAATTGATTTTTTCCCGGGCAAGTCCTGTAACGTAAGTTGTGTCAGTGCTGTTCTTAAAGAGACTGGAAAAGAACTTATCGTTTAACTTTTTGATCTGCCGGTGCTCTTCTATAGTAGTATCCAACACTGGCATTACCCTAAGACTGACTTTCATAAACTTATAAAAATCCAAGGTGATCCCATTAAGACTTTTCTCCAGACTTTCCCGGTCGCGTTGCAGCATTTCTTCATCTGTAGGTTCTTTTCGAAAACATCCTATAGCCAATGTAATTGTCATTACAAAGAATAAGAGGTAAGGAAATTTGCTATATATAAACCGCAGTGACAAAATAAATGAAATATTAGTGATCGTTAAAAAACACTTTTGAATGTGCTACAACAACTCAACGCTACACGTAATGGGGAACAAATACTACACCCAAAACCAGACGAACCAAAAAAAAGGGACTAATATCGAACAGCTTAGTCCTGTTAACAACATCCTCTGTATCAGATCGGAAAAGTCACGACTCATTGTACGAGTCCCATTCTTTAAAAGGTATGGGTTTAATTCTATAGTGGAATGAATTCCACTTTCATATACTCGTTCCGACTATAAAAATTCCATCAGGCATCTTGGCATTAACATAAAAGGCATTGGTGATTTATTTTTAGATTCATTATTCTTTCCTTAAGCACAATTCACAAAATTTCCCTCTGGGCTGGACTTCATCTTTCCCCATTTTAGTTGCGGGTTTGTTTAATTTCGGGAATTTTCCCTCATTAACTGGTCTTTAAAATAAGGCTTGGCCACAAAGACTTTAGTGCTTCTATTAAAAATTGTTTCCCTGAAATTCATAAGCACCTATATCAATCCTTTCGTTTTGCACTCTTGGATTCCCATCTAAGTCTTGCGGGCTTTCCTGGTTACCGGGAAATACAGACAGGTCAATATCCGGGTTGCCTTTATCTATAGCCGGGGAATTTTGTTTTATATACAAATTTCCGGAAGTATCCGGGGCCTGAGCCGGATCTACGGGGTTGACGAACGAGGGGTCTGCATTCAGATTATTTCCTTCATCTACTCCAATATCGCCTATCCAGTTATCACTACCACCAGAATTAGCGATCAAACTATAGGCTATGCCGGGAGATGCCCCCTGTTCATTGGATATAGATGCGGATAAGGATGAAATATTACCATTGGCTTGATTGTTCCATATAATCACATTATTAAGTGCAGGAGAACTATTGTGATTAAAAACGGCACCTCCCTGTTCTTTGGAAGAGTTCCCGCTAAAGGTCACATTAATAATTTGGGGAGAAGAATTCTCATAATTAGCCATGGCCCCTCCGTTTATTCCGGAATAATTGCCTTGAAGGAGCACATTAACCAATGTAGGAGAACTGTTATCATTGCGTATTCCTCCACCGGACCAAGACGCTTCATTGCCTTGAAAAATTGCATTAGTCAACATGGTCGAAGAATTTTCAGCATTGTAAATTCCCCCTCCTGCAACCGCAGCATTTTTAGTAAAAGTAATATTTGTTAATTCAGGGGAACTTTTCTTAATATACATCCCTCCTCCTCCATTTATGGCTGCGTTATCATTAAAAAACACCTTGTCCAAGACAGCAGGGCCATTATTATTAAGCATCCCTCCTCCATATACCTCGGCTATGTTATTATTAAATATTACATTGGTCAGAATTGCTGTACCTCGCAGATTAAGCATCCCCCCTCCGTTCTTAACTACAGAATTCCCTGTAAATGATACATCGGTTAATAAAATCGTCCCTTCAAGATTATAAATTCCCCCTCCATAAGAGGCTTTATTATCCTTTAAGAATACATTGCTCAGATCTAATGATGCTCCATGATTGTAGATCCCGCCACCCCTGTAATCCGGTTCTTCACCGGAAGCCACCCCATTTCGAATAGTGAGGTTTGTTATCCTTATCTCCAAATCTCCTTCGATAGAGATCACCCTCCCGGACCCCTCCTGATCAGGTTGTGCACTTGCTTGAATGATTGTAGTCTCTTGATTTTCACCATATAGAGAAACAGATTTCTTTAATACAACATTTTCTGTGTAAGTCCCTTCTGCTATATATATCACATCATTGGAAGCCGTTCGGTTTATAGCATACATTAATGTGGCACAAGGATGCTCCGGATCATTACAGTTGCCTGTGTCTTTACCATCTGGGGCTACATATGACAAAAATGGATCATGAACGGTGAAATGATAGGTTTTAGATACGCTGTCCTCTTTGTTGTTTATATAGCTTATCTTAAACTCATGGTCACCGGGCTCTTCCGGAACATAGGTGAATGTATTGGTATCCGAGAGGAGGGAAAAATTTTCTCCGCTTCGATAATTTTGCCCGTCTATCTCCACATGTCCACCTTTATTACTGTTAAAACTAGCGGAAAATGTCAGATCATCCGGAGCAGGATAGGGAAAAGCGTTGGAAATAACCACTTCTATCGTTAATGGTTGTCCGGCAATTCCACTGCTATCCATATTTTCAGAAACTTCGAACGGGTAATCCGGAGAGACTTTGATCTCATTTTCTTCGCAAGAAGACATAAAGGTCATGTTACACATTAATATGAATATAAAATTTAGTTTTCTCATGTCCCTTTTTTGATAGTCAGTTAGTTAAAATAAATTTTTAACCCGCCCCCCAACTTGTTCGTGTTTTTTGCAAAATCACTTTTTAAGTTCTGCCAACGGGAATATGTTGCTATAAGGGAAATATTAGAGGTAAGATGGAGTTCTGCTTCAATACCTCCATATAATCCGTAAGTAAAGGGGTCATTTGTATTGCCATCGATCATATGCTCATAGTTTTTGTTAAAGTCATAAGTTTCTTTAGACCCGAAACCACCTAACCACAGATGGAAAAAAGTATATTGTCCGAAAATCTCGTTAAATAAGTAACCATACGCTACTCCCAACGAAATGATATTGGTGTTGAAATCTGTGGCTAATGCTTCGATTTCTCGCTTTTTTTCTGTGTAATCCAGATCAGCCCGTATCATACTTCCCTGATCATTTAAAATAAGCTGGTAATTGGCATCAATAAAATATCCATCGGTAGCCCCTCCTCCGTTAAAACCTATGGAAGATTGTCCAGAATATCGAAATTGCGAATAACAGGTAAAAGAACCCGTCAAAATAAATGTTATAACAAGCAGATATTTTTGTATCATTATAGTAGTAGCAATAGAATTGTCAGCTAAAATAATGAATGACATTTGCCAAAAAAATCCCTGAAATCAGGGGTTTTAAAACAAACGAAATCGGTTCCTTTAATCACCCCTAAATGAAATTTAAGATGCTTCACCTCTTCCCCTAAGCTTAATCGAAGATGTGATGTTTTTATTTGCTGACATAGGCTTTCAACTCTTTAAAATAACCCCGGTAGCGGGAAGTTTTGATTTCAAGAAGCTTATTTCCCCGTTCGCGGTAGTCTACCTTATCTATATTGTTGAGTTCATCGTCGTCATCAGTACTGTAAAAAATACCCTGTTCGCATTTGGAAGCGGCAAAGAGGATACGGGCTTTCAGTTCGTTGTCCCGGGCATATAACAAGGCCTTGTCCAAATATCCGAGGGGCAACCGGAAGTTGTCAGGAAACCAGGTCCTGAAACTGTAATTTTTAAAATAGAACGGGTATCTCGGTATCGTTTTCCTGTAATAATCGTAGTTCCTATACTTGTCTCCGTTACCATTGGTGCGATCAAATGCGAGAATGTGGCGGTAGTAGCCTATTGTAGTTGTGTTATAGTAGAAGTTCCCCAGAAGATAGTTAGCCTTAGCTGATTTTTCACCTTTCTTTCCGGCTTCTTTTTCGAGTTGGACTACGGCATCGGCAAGCTCACGTTTGTTCATCAGGGGTTTGATAAAAGGGAAATCTTCGAGATAATCTGTCTCTACCACGGTTTCAGTTTCGCCTATGGGCAGATCTTCATAACATTCAAAACATTCTATACGATTGTAACCAAACACGGTTGAACGCACATTGGTATGGCCATTGTACCAGGACTCCCGGAGGGGCTCTTCTTTTTGGGTCATCGTATTATAAAAGGTGGCGAACGGGGAAAAATTGTCTGGCACCTTATCCAGTTCGGCTTTGGCCTTTTGGGCATTCCCCTGTCGCAACAGGGTATTGCCTCTGATGAAAGCGGCGTAGACCCGGAAATCAAAATCTGTGTCTGCCGTGGTTTTCCCGGTCTCATGGTCATAATGCCGCGGGGGAATATTGGCGAATAATTGCTGTTCCAGAATATTTTTCTCCTTTTTGTCATACAGATTTTCAATGGCTTCTAGCAATTGCAGGTCGGGATTGTATTCCAGGGCTGTGATGTTGTTTTGAAGTAAAAAGGCTTTGGCATCATCTCCCTGCAAAAGGTAACGGTTGGCCAGCACATCGGTGATAAAATCCCTGGTATCAAGATAAAAATAGACGTCCCGCTGTTTGTGTTTTTCGTCAAATAATCCGTATTGATCAACCAGCTTTTCTTCAAAATCCGGGGTGATCTCTCTTGTGGACACGATATCAATCAACGTTTCCAGCCTGGCCTTTTGGTCGGAATGAGATGGAGATGTTACCTTGTTCAGATAGCTTTTGGCGGTCTTATCATCTTTTTGGATAAAATAGAGCCATGCCGTGGTGAGGTTCCAAAAGTTCTTATCGTTCACCACAGGGTTATCGGCCTGTCCTTGTGAGGCATTGAGTGTTTGGTTGAGAAAGGTGTTGGTAGCAGCATCAACATTAAGCGGTATGCGGGGGTCGTCCCGGTCTTTCCAGAAGTCGGCATTGTCTTCGGAGCAATGGTATTCGACAGGCAAAAAACTGCGTTCCAAATGGTTGATAGCCCTTGCCATTAATACCTTGGCCTGCGGCGCATTGGGATCGTTGGCAATGATCTTCCCGAAAGCTGATAGCGGATTGTTAAAATCGCGGTAGCCGAGCAGGAGGTACAGGTCGTTTTTTTCTTCTGTCGTTTTGGCAGCGGAGAGCAGTTTTTCAAAATTGAGATCGCTGCAAATCCGTATTGAGCTGTAAGCCTCATCCTTCCGGTTTCGGGTATGGGTAAAAAACCGGAAAAAATCGTATTGTGCCTGCATGTAGTTACCCAGCCCGCGTTCGGCACCTCCTTTCTGGTCCAGGGCATAATAATACATAATGGGCCGGTGGTCCAGGCTTTCCACATAGGTTTTGAAATAACTGATAGCCTGGCTGTATTCCCTGTTGTAATGGGCAAAACGTACCAATTGGTAGCCATAACGTAGCTTCAGGTCTTTGTCGATTTCGGCTTTCCTCTCCAATAGTTTCTTCCCGAACTATTTACGGCCATATAGAGTTCCAGGTACTTGGCATAAGCGAGATAGAGCAGCACCTGTTTGTGTTTTTTTTACAAAAGCGGCATCAGCAAAGGCCAGTTTTTTATCGGTGACAGATTGCCCTTTGGCCAAGGCTTTGACAGCTTCGCGCGAAGCGGCAAGTACCAGATACCGGCATTATCATAACTGATATCGAGGTAACGTTGCCAGTCAGCTATATTTTCATTATCGTCAAAATCTTCCGTCCCCCTTTTCCGGGAATAGTATGCGGAATTATAAGAGAGCAGAAAAGGTTCGTATTGGGGTTCATCTATGCTCTCCTGTACAAAAAGGTTGTAGTAGGAATAGTCCTCTTCCCATCCCCCGGCACAGAAGGAGACAGCCCGGTTCGGCCCGTTATTCGCCAGAGCAAGGCTTGTAAAGGTCAATAAGATGATTTTTAATATCGTATTCATTTTCAGTTCGTTTAAAGATTAATCAGCAAATGACACAAAAACTGTCCATAAACATTTTGACCAGGTAAATGATAACTGATATGATCAAAACGTGGAAGGCTAAAGCCATAAAACCCTTTCCACTTTTCTTCAGGCGCAGACTTATGGCTGATAACAAAAAACCGATGGTGGGAAGGCCTAAAAAAGCCAGGAGTATAATACTTGCGAAAATGCCCGGGAGGTCAACATCAACACCGGATGTTCCGCTGGCGATTGGTATCATTAATAAAAACATGGCAATCCATACCACTGCAAGGATGACGGATAGCTGAGATAATTTGTTCGCTTTTTGCTGTTTTTTCAGGTCTGTTTTCGTCATGATTTACTTCTTATGGTCTATTTATCTCAGCACATCTATGGGAAACCGGTTTACAAAAAGGCTGTCTAGATGGTAGTATACCAGTCCATACGGTCGGTTTATTTTTTTACCGAGGAAGGATTTGGCTCCCAACAACAGCTCAGGCGAGATGGACTCCACCTTTACCAAGAAGTCCTTGTTGAGCCATATCCCATGCAGGAACACGTCTTCCTGCACCTCATAAACGCCCCCCCGACCCACCGGTTTATAATCCGGATGCATCAGCTCACCTTCCGTCACTCCGTTGATGAGTTTCTTTTTGCCAAGGTGATTGGTCATCACTGCCCAGGAGTATAGTGGAAGGGCAATGTCAAAATCCAGCGGATAGTCGTTCAGGGTACTCAGATAGTCCCTGAGCAAGCCCATGTCCAGAATGGAATTCCACCCCGAAACTTCTGTGGGGTCAGATGTGGCATAAGCCATCAAGTAAACCTTATCTGCCGGCGGCACACCGGTCTGTTCCCGGTATTTTACCTGGTGCAGGCGGAGCGTACAGCTTATCTGTTTCCCCGATAGTTCTTTCATGTGGTCCAGAAAGGTGAAAAATGTGTCTTTGGTACCTGTTGTCCAGTCGCAATCGATCTGTATTTCATTAAAATTCCCCAAACCGTTTTCTTCCGAAAGACTATTGATCATCCCCAGTACATCGCCGGCCAACTGATGGATTCTCACGGTGGTGATGCCTACAAAAACCCGATTGGTCATAAATACCGTCGGGATGTATTCCGCATCCAGAACGGAAGCATCAAAAGAACGGACAATTGTTTTTGGTTGGGTCTGTCCCTCTTCTTTATCTACGTCAAACAGGCGCAGGTTTAGTTTTTCGGATCCAAGAGCCTCGAAAATTTCCTTTTCTGCCGGGCCTATGTCTGCATTGCTTCTACAATGGTAAAACTGTACCGGGCGCACATCATTATTGTGACAACCGGCAAGAATGATACCTGCCAGGAAAAGGGATATAATATAGCCTTCGGTTTTCATTGTTTCTATATAATTTTATATTCCGTAGCCATCTTAATGACCGCCGGCATACTGTTGGTACTGAATTTTTCCATCAGGTTTTTCCGGTGCGATTCTACCGTATAGTTACTGATAAAGAGTTTATCGGCTATCTGTAAAGAGGTAAGCCCTTGGGCTATCAGGGAAAGGACTTCCTGTTCCCTTCGTGTAATAACCGGAATGGATGCCAGCCCCCCATCGTCGGGATTGTTATATATTTCCCTTGTTTGCCTGCACAGGTAGGTCTCCTCGTCCATGACCCGGTGGATGGCTTCTATGATTTCGGTACCTACGGAATTTTTGAGCACATAGCCATCCACCTTATTTCCCAATACACTCCCGATAACCGCTTTTTCGTTGTGTACGCTCAATATGATGATACACAGATCAGGACAGTCTTCCCGCAATTTCTTGCTCAGTTCAATGCCACTTATGTCGGGGAGATTGATATCCAATAACAGTACATCGGGCGGGTCCTGCCGCACAGCCTTGAGGGTATCAGTCCCGTTGTTATACAGCCCTTTCAATTGCAGGTCCTCTTTGGATTCGATGAGATTTTTCAGCCCGTCCAGTACAATAGGGTGGTCGTCTGTAATGCTAATCCATATCATGTTTCTATAATTGAACTTTATTAAACGGGGCAATCCAGTACTACGGACGTACCTGTATCCGGTGCACTGTCTATTTGCAGCCTGCCATTGAGGAAAGCCGCCCGGGCCTCCACATTGGCCAGGCCGGAACCGTTACGTTGCCGGGCTTCCTCCAGGTCAAAGCCCCGACCATTGTCTTCCACAGTAAGTGACAAACCTTTATCCTGTTGCCGGAGCTCCACCAGTATATGGTTGGACTGTGCATATTTTATCGCATTGTTCACCAGTTCCTGGGCAATACGATAGACCACCACCTGTTTACTTTCTGTTAGAGTGTTTTGGTAATTAAAGATCTGACAGGTAATGTTTACCCCCGTCCGTTTTAATGAAAGACAGTATTCTTTCAAAGCTTCATCCAATCCATATCTCAGGAGCATTTCGGGCATCATGTTGCGAGCAATGCGCCGCAGTTCATCCATCGCTTGGTCAATTCGCCCCAGTGTGTTGTTGATAATTATACCGGGCTTTTCGGGCGGTGAACTGTCCAGGCCCCCCGAAAGTTCGATTTTTACTCCCGAAAGCAAACCACCCAGACCGTCATGCAGGTCCCGCGCAATTCGCGCACGCTCGTTTTCCTGTCCGTCAATCATGGCCGAAAGCATGGAAATCTTGTGTTCCTGTTTGATTCTGTCCAGCTCCATTTGGTGCAGGTATTGCTGTTGTTTCTTTTTTTGGATGTTCATCCTCCAGATAAAGTAAGCGGCCATGCACATCGTAGCGAGCACTCCCGACAGACCATAAACCCACCGACGGTTTCGGGTAATGATATGTTCCTGCCTGAGACTTGTCTCCCGGAGTTTTAGCAATTCATTTTCCTTTTCCACGGTTTGGTACTTTTTTTCCAGGTCCATAAGCTTCAGGTTCAGGTCTTGCCTGTGCAGGGAGTCCTGCAAATTGGAAAATACCCTTAACGAATCATAGGCCGTACGATAATCACCTGTCTGATATCCCAGGTATGCCCATTCGTTCAGGACAAGCAAACGGTCTTGATTCGAGACACCCCCGTAACTTTGATAGGTGGACAAGACTTTCTTTGCAGCCTCATAATCGCCTCGGTCGCGATAAAGGGCGTAAAGCTGAAAATCTAGTGAACCCATACTGTGTGTGTCGTTGAGCTTTCGGGCCGTCTCTATACCTTTTTCATAAAATTGTATAGCCCTTTCTCCTTCTTTTATCTGCCGATAATAGCGTCCTTCTGCTCCGTAGTATTCCGGAATAAAGGTGGAGTGAGGTATTCGCATCGCTTCAGCTTTAGCACTATCCAAAAATCTTCTCGCATCGGGAAATTCGCGAAGAAACATTTCATTTTTGGCTGCGGAGACAAAGGCTGTAATGCGTTCTTCATTTGCCTCGGGCAATCGGGATAATATATCCATTGCTTCCTCAAAATACCCACGGGCTCTGGCGTAATCTCCCATATTCATAAATACTAACCCTATGTTGATAATATTGTGCGAAATATGGGCTTGATCACCCGATTGCCGCACATAGGGTAGTGATTTTTCTATAGTGATTTCGAGAAATTTCGCTACACTGTCTTGCCTTTGCAACAACGCTCCGTAATTGGCCCACAGCTTGCCGCGATAGAGAAAGGCCCGGGGCGATTTCAATTGGTTAAAATGACTATCGGCCTCTTTATACAGCTGTTTTGCTTTGGAAATATCATGTTCAAAAATAATACCCGCTTCATTAAACAGCAATTGCCCTTTTTGAAAAATGGAAGGCTTGGGGTATAGTTTATTGGCATCCTTCAAGTAGGAAAAAGCCCTGACAGTATCCCAATCGCTCCATAAGTAGCTGATTTCCAACAGCCGTCCAAAGCGTATGCTGTCACTGGATGCCTGCCTGACCAATTTGAGCAGGCTGTCAGTACGCTGTTCTACCGGGTTTTGTTGTGCCCGGGCCATTAAGAAATGGAACAGCCCCATTCATACCACCATGCAGATGGTTTGGATATAATACCGGCCCTCTATAGATGTTATACTATTTACCATAAATGTGATCTATTACGAAAATACCTCAATCAAAAATATTCAAAAATCCCTGAAAACAGGGGTTTTTCCGTACTTATGTATCCCGCATCTTTGTGATTATGAAATACCTGCTTTCCCATACGGTTTTCATTCTATGGACATTTTTTTCCACACCCGTGCTTTCCCAGGAAATGCTTGCATGGGAACCGGTTGGTACCATCGCTTTAAAGGAACAAATGAGGTATAGCGGAACCATAAGATTGGCCATCACTTGGCACGATACTGAAGGTAGACATCTGCTTGTGCTATGCGAAACGGGTATACTTGCCGAGCCAGACAGCACACTTGAAGCGGGAGGGTATCACAGGGCTGAACTATATGCCTACCACTATCTGGAAAAAGAAAATGAAAGGGCACTGCAATGGAAAGTATATGACTACGTAAAAGAATGTCCGGTGGATATTACTGCCGGATTCATGGAATGTCCTTTCCGGATCACCGATCTGAACGGCAACGGCCAAACCGAGGTCTGGCTGGTATATAAAACCGGATGCCGGGGAGACATTAGTGGAGATCGCCTAAAGGTTATTATGTATGAAGGGGATAAAAAACATGCCATGCGGGGAGAAGAAACGGTGATGACGCTTTCAAGTGGTGGTAATAGCGAAATACTTCAAGGCTATTATAACTTTGATAAAGCCTTTGAACAAGCACCTGATATCATACAGGATTTCGCTTGTCAGCTTTGGGAACAATACGGTACAAGACGGTATGAATAAAATAGAGTTTACAGAAAAACAGGGAAAATACGCAATGTGGGGTATCTATGTTTCCATATTGTGCCTTGGAATGGCTTTCTATGCTCTGGGTAAGGGTCTCTCTCTTATCAACCCCATCCTGGATCATATGGTGAAGGAGAGCTTTTTCTCCATGGAATTACATCACAGGTCCAGCTTTTACCGTTCTACCGGATTAGATGAGTACAGCGGACGTATTGCTGTTTTCGGAATACTGGCCTATGGACTCCATTTCCTGACAGGCCTTTGCTTTAAAAGGACCAAATGGTTTGTTTGGATTTGGCTTGCTGCAGCTTTCCTCATGACCCTGCAAAACCTCCTGAGTGTATTTGGGACGGAAATCCGATTATTATAAATAACAGACCATCACCGGGAATAAATTCTTAAAATGAGAACAACCAGTCATATAAATCAAACGTCATCACCGGACTTATTACCGCTGACACCGGAAGATACAGACGTATTAAAAAGCATATTCCGTTCTGTGCATCGGAACTTTCTACGATATAGTGGTCTCTATGTCTTTCTGCTTATAGCTTTCGGCGGCAATACAGGGTTAGGGATCCGTATTTACCGGACGGAAGCAATTATTCCGGTCACTATCATCTTTATTGCCATTTTTCTTATACTGTTAATCTGGATGGTACATCACTATACGATTCTATATTATACCGGCAGAACAGCCCTTCTCAAAGACATCTGTGACAATATGAAACATGTTTTCTCCGGATATTGTTCCGCTCATGAGGTCGAGGACAATGCATTGGTGTATCATATAAACAGACAGAAAATACCAGTTTTTAACCGATATACCTTATTGGAATGGAAGATCGAAAACTTTACAGCTTTGGAAAAGACTTCTATTGCTTTGCACTTTCTTCCAGTAAGCCGATTACTATTAAAGGTTGTGTACAAAGGTATTGAACCTGCGACAGTGAGTGAACGTTTGCCTTTAAACGAAAAACAGGATCAGGCTTTCTCCACCCTCCCGAAAAAGGATAGACCTACCCTACAGCTTATTCATGAAGGTATTGTCACGGAACAAATAACCCTTGCTTTTTCTGTCTTCCTTTTTAATATATATTTCATCATTCCTCCTTTCATATACAAAAAACAAAGTATCCGATTAGGAAATAAAACCTTGCACGAGGTAACCCAGGAATTGATCGTTGGTCAGGGGCATACTATCGTTGAATTTTTGTAACCCTGCATTCAGGGCATTCACACCTTCACCCATGGCTGCTGCTGAGCGATAATATTGAACAGCGTCTCGAAAACCCCTGATTTCAGGGATTGTGAAGGAATGCCTGGGCGAATACTTTTGTAAATTGACCAATGATTACGTGAATTATGGAACCGACTACAAACAGACTTGACCTGCAGCAAAGATTGGGGATTCCCGGTACCGTTATGTTAGCATTTGTCATATATTTTATACTCGGAAGGGCGACCTTTGTTATCCGGATGTTGACCGTTTATGCCTCGAGGCTGGAAGATATACCTAAATTAGGAATAACCGTGACCGTGGAAAGTGGTATAGGTCAAGTACTTGTCGATCAGTTTTTTGCCTTAATTGGTTTTCTGATCCTGCAGAAGTGTATCCTCCGGGGGCGTATCTATTTCCACTCCTGGAAATATTTATTTGGGTTTTGCCTTGCCTGGTCAATCCTGACCTATTTTCTGACAAGCATGTTTCAGGCTGTGGCGGGTGCTTCTCTGGCAAACTATATATACGATTCGGTATCTATACCAATAAGCAAAAAAGTGATCTGGATATTTTTCGCTGGTTCCTCTGTACCATTCATCCTCGGCCTAGTTTCGCTACGGTTAAGTATCCTGATTTTCCCCCGGGTCCGGAAGGGCTGGTGTGGAAAAGTTGTTTACCGGAGGAATGTCTGGGTATCCACTTCCCTAATGACCTTGTCTTTTTCGGTGATTATCCTGTTTGTTCTTCGATTCTTCATGGAAACGCCCTATTCCCAGGCGGATATGCCGGTGAACTGGATCATAGGAAGCCAAATAATGGAGCTCGGCTTTTGGATACTGTTTTTTCTTCTACCGGGCTTTATAACAATCCTGGTTTTCCGGAAAACGGTAGCCCTGCCGGGAGACAGTTTGTCTATATCAGCAGGAATACTGGCCGGAGCGGGATTGCCTTTTTTAACGTTTGTTATCGTCCGGTCCCTGGTAAGATTGATGGATATCGATAGTTACCTGGGAATCGGCTCGATCCTGCTTCTGGTATTCAGTAGTCTTTTTCTGGGCTTTTGTCTGTTGTTTGCCCGTTTTGCCAGAAGCCTGCAGGCGGATCATATGCAAGACGAATGAGATAAATATATTAGCCCAGACAAATTGTTGTCTTATGGCGCATAAAAAAATTAACGCATAAACCATCATGACTCTCCGGACCACAAATACTAATGAAAATCGGCAAGCTTTCCTGGGCCAGTTCATTAGTTTTATGATAGTATTCCATAGCTTGCATGTTGTCGACCGTTGATAACTTTTCTCCGATGAGCAACGTGACCTTTACCCTGGCGGAATCCGTTTTAGCTTCTTTCAGGTAGAATAATCCTCTACAATTACCAGATACCAGCTACTGTCCCGGCGCTCAAAGATAAAGTCTGTGTAGATACCATTGTCCACTCCCCGGAGTTTGATGACGGCACGGGTCTCTTCCACTACAAACCGTTGGTTATAGTTGCCCAAACCCGAAGATGTTTCTTTTATGCCTGGCTTCGGGTCAAAGGTCATTGGTTTCCAATCTGTTTCTTTGATATAATTCACCTTTGGATTTTCGCTTTCCATACCTGGGTCCCAGATCCGGTATTCCAAAGGGAATACGGTGTGTTGCCTTTGAAAAATGTTATCCCAGGCAAATTGTTCCATAAAATCCATAAAGCCACCGGTATTATTTTCCTGTGATAGCGCCGTGGTGCATACGAATATGTTTAAAGAGAATACGATGGTAAATAGTTTTTTCATGTGTCATCAGGGTTTAGAACGAGTTCCAAAGATGCAAGAATAAAAATGTGAATGGGTGGTATAAAATAAGTGGAGTAATGATCACAAGCATTTTTGTTTCTATTGTCCGGTTTGATAGAAGCACAAATATTGCTCCAACCGAAAAAACCGGTATTCCAAATACTAAAAGATAGAAGCTTATTACACAGAAAATAAAGCTAATGGCAATCAATGTCGCGCCAATATAAAATGCTTTCTCTTTCAATTCGTTTACTTCTTTGACCCCTTCCATAGATGAAGTAGTTTTCCAAACTCACTTTTTAACCGGTCCTGCTCCATTTTCAAATATTCAGTAGTAAAGGGAGCACCACAATCCTGATTTTCGATTTGCCGGACCAAAACTCCCTCTTCAAAAAAATGCTGGTCTTCCATTGTTCCCGTATGGCCTGTATCGCCTATGGCTGTCTGCTCCAATACGAATGAAAGTTCTCTGTCTTTGGTATAGAATTCCTGAAGCACACGGCTTGTTTCTCCCGGTCGGGTAACTACAATTTTTAACAGGCTGTCATTAAGGAAATAATAGATTGCAATAGCACCTTCCGCTGGCTCACCCAAATCCCGCCGGACTATAGATGTCCACGCTTCGATTTGCCTGATCCTATCCACATATTCCCGGATTGGGGCAAGTCTTTCATATTCTTCTCTCAAATGTTTGTCGGGCTCCGGAACAAGTTCGATCCGAAAGTTTTGAGTGGGTGTTTCTCGCCTGTTATTGGTACACCCGACAGCCGTCAACAAAGACAATAGTATAAGTGCCAGTTTCATCATTACAACCCAATTTAAAATCGTGGAAAGCGGCCATATTTAGCTCAAGGGAAAAACGATGGTCTCCGACTCCAGGAAAACGGGCAGCATTTTCCATCCAGTGATAGCCATAGTACAGCCGTATTAATGATCCAAGGGTAATGCCTGCCTTGGGTGTGACCATCCAGGTGGATTGGGAAAAATCCGTGGGCCTGGCTACCTCCAACCCACCGTCAATCGGTGCCCCAGTTCAGGCTGATTTTGGGCGAAAGCACTTAGGGCTTTACAAAAAAGAATTCCACTCCCAGGGATACGTCCCAAAAATTGTGCTGCTTCCTTCCGTACAGGCTGTTGTAAGACACCACACCCACATCCAGCCCCCAGGCTCTTTGGTAAGAAACCCCAATACGGTTCACCGTCCAAAAGCCCAAGACAGTCTGTGCCCAGGCAGGAATCGCTGTTATAAGGCAAAACGTTAGGACAGGGAAAAGTATGCAGAGTTTCATATCATTACAAAAATACCCATAGTTAACCCTTCCAAAAATCCCTGAAAACAGCTATTTTTCCTTCAATTATAAAACGTTAATATTGTATTAGATGCACCGGGACGCCTCCGACCGGAATCTTCTATGAAACATAACTAACGATGATGAAGTTGATAAACACCCTTATACTGTTTGGTATGTTGTTGCCGGAGGGTAATGCCCAAGACGGTAGGACTTGGACGCGCAATGAAGGAACCTATCCGTTTTTGTCCGATAGCACCGGGGCCGGTATCCGTGTTCGTGCCATTTCGCGGACAGCTTATGAAGCAGGTCCCGATACCGGCATAGCGCTGTCTACCGACATTACGCTAACCAGCGTTTCACTGTTAATGGCGTGTCATGTTCCGCTCCCTGACACGCGGGGAAAGCGGCTTACCCATGTTCACCTCACCACGATGCATAGCACGAGTTTCGATGAAAAAACCGGGATTCGATACGGCAACACTTATTTTTTTTATCGGTTCCATGTTGAAACAGACGGGGAGGAAAAGCGCTGCCCTATTAGTTTCTTCATTAACCGGGGCGTAGTAGAGGAGATAAAGGACGGCATATTGCTGAAAGTAAAGTATGTACCACCATTCGGTGCGACCGAACTTCCCGCTGCATACTATTATTATCGGCTGGAGTACAGGAGCGGGTAACGATGTCTTCAAAAACACACGATAGAACCCCACCAAACGGGATTGAGGGAAAATAGTAGTCTTACTATGAAAATGTTTACATTTAAATACCAAAGTCCGAAAGGAGGGGTGTACTTTTTACTCGGCATGTTCGGTGCGCCTTTCACCGCCATCTTTACCAGTCTTTTCCTGATCGATCATATCGCTTGGATTTTTTGGGTTACCGGGCCGTTTGCGGTGGCAGGTATGGTTTATTTCATCGTATTGTTTGCTAAAAAATCCAAAGCCACGGATACCATTCGAATCGATGACAGCGGCTTCACTTCTGAAAACTATGGCCGTGTTTTGTTCAGCGATATACACAGCATTCCACCCTACAGGCCACTACAAGCACCTCTGCCGTCGATGCGCATCAAACTACATAATGGCAAAAAGTTGGTATGGTACTTAGATGCCAATAATATAAAAGCAAAAGAAGATGTGACCATGTTTATAGCTTTCAGGGAGGAATTGTTGCTCCGGCTTAAACAGCAAACCATAAAACTGACCCCTCCCAACATATCCGATACGAACGTTTCCGTGGATAAGGAAAGGGAAACCCCAAAAGAAGAAGATAATGCCTACTCGGAGATTATCGAACAGCTGGAGAAAACCAAAAAGTAGGATTATGAGTACATTACAATACCGTTTTCTCTTGTACTTGGTCTTCTATTTTTTTTCCGAACCTGTGGTGAAGATTTAATTCGCACACATAAAGAGAAAGAGTTTAGTACTGTAAGGAATAGCATTCTTTGTTTGGAAACAGACCAAGAGGACAACATAGTGGAATCAAGGAATGTAATCGAGGCCTATACGAAGAAATTTGGAACTGTGTCCCTGTTAACCAACGATGCTCAAGCAGACGTTAAGTTTCTACCTGACATCCAAAAAAACAATTACCTTCCGAAGATCGACATCATCGGGTTGAGACGGATCGAGGATAATGAAATACTCGAGAAAGTCATTAACCATCCCGATAGTTTTCAATATTGCCTCGTTGTATTCAATAAAGAACGGGATTTTGCAATTGGCTTGGACAGGGGTATCTTTAATGAAGCGGACAGTACAGCGGCAACCATATACTTCGGCGTGTACAATCCGGAAAAGTCACTTCCTTCCAAATTCCGTAGCAAATCCGACACGGCATTTCATCCCATCAGCTACAGTACATCGATTTCCATCCCTAGGACGGGAAAAATTACAAAAGCGTATTTTAAAAATATGGATTATGCATCCATCCGTTCCATTCTCCACCAATATGAAGGTACTTATTTTTATATGGCGGTAAGGGAAGATGAAGGCATTTCACCCGAACGATTTAAACAGATTGAAGCTGTAGTGATCGCAGATTTAAATGAATATCATATTAATACCGAACAGTTTCAACGGAAACGGTTTAATACCGAATAGATTGGAGGAGGGTCGTCTATCGCTTACAATCCTGAGCTACAGCATTAGATCTTCAACAATCAGTATTCCGTTGCCCTGGGGAATGATCCTTATCTCGGAATACTCCCAGAAAAGGTGGATTTCACTGTCGTCTGCCTTTTCAAGATGTATTTCCGGCGGACTGTTGCGATCATAATAATCCAGCATAAAAATAAAACCCTGGTGCACGTTAAGTTCCGGGATAAAGATCTCCTTGACACTATGCCCGCATTGCTCACAAGGCCCGTAATCCGTGAATGAATAGCGGATCCCGTTTTGGTATTCATATAATTCAGCGCTACAAAAGTCGTCCGTTTTCCCGGTGTAGGTATGATTGCGGATGTCGGAAATCCGTGCAAAATAGTTGTGTAGCAGGTACCGGTCGTCCAGTATTTCAGGTAAATCCACCAAGTAGGAATCCTGAACATAGCCTACTTTGCTGCCGTACGAAATTTTGACCCAGTTTGCCCAATGTGTATATGATTTTAGTCCGCTTTCCGATTCAAATCTCAACAACGTCCTTTCTTCTCCGGCTGCCAAATCTTCCAATATCGTCACAGGCCCCATCCCGTAAGGTACCGTATCGATGATACGGCGATCCGGACCGATGGCATTATACACAAGGATCCCGGCTTTGTTCCATACACGGGTTGTAGTGTGTTGCATTAATTCTACAGGTTTTGCAGCATCCGATGTATCACAACAAAACAGGATAAATATAGATAACAGCACTTGCATAATTTATTGGATCAATTCCTCTAATATTACCACTTTTTCCTAAACTTTTTTATACACAAAAAATAGTCATTTCCATCGATAAAGCACATTTTTGGGCATCGGAAGCTATTTGAGTCCCGCTAAGAACAGTAACACAAAAATAATCAGCGTAACATGTAGGGTTTTGTGGTAGCTGCCCAAGCGTGCTTTGATTTTCCCAACCAACATCAACGAGATTAAACACATGATTGACCAAATGGCACCAGTAGTAAATACCCCGTTTAGATTGATAAAACCGCTTGTATCAATGTCAAAGCGTTCCAAAACCAGCTCATACAGCAGCAAGGACAGTATCGTATTGCAAATTAATAAAATGCCCACACAACGGTTATAAACTTTATCGGGTGGCGTCTTTTTTGATACCGGTTGAGCAACCAGAAAATAACCACAAGCAATACCACGTAACCTAATAGGTTTTCGGTCATGTAAATAATCTACATTCATATCACTACGAAAATACACATTATTGCTCATGCAGAAAATCCCTGAAAATAGGGGTTTTTGAACGGTTATTTTTTGATAGAACCAATTGAACATATGTTCAAGAAAATCCCTGAAAACAGGGATTTTGTGTTAGTCGGACGTGCGGTACTTTTGTGTGATGAGATTAACCACTATTTTGGCTTCGGCAGTGACTATTCTCGCCGCGTCATCCTGTAATACTCCTGAGCCATCGAAAACAATGTTGTCGCTTACCACCAATGGGAAGCCTGTAGACACCGTCGGTATCATCGATGAACTACAAGGGCTGCTCTCGCTCAGCACCGGGCCCGGTGCGCCGAACCGATCGTTTACGATCACGGCCGCCGAAAGCGAGGATACCCTACGGCTCACTATCGAGCCGAAGTTACGCGCTGTTCACATAACAACCCTAGGTAAGCTGCTCGATACGATCATCAGCCAGCCATCCCCTTGGTTCCCTGCCGTATTAACGCTCCATTATACTGATAATCATCCGGAAACCGTCGAGTTGCTCCAATTGGACACCGTAAACGGTTATCCATTGGAAATAGACCATGCCTCCGCCCAATGGACTTATGAAGAAAAGCCGACCTATATGACAGGTCTACTTGCTAGCGGCGCGGCGGTTTCGTACCTGGACTACCGGTTGAAGCAGCCACTTCCTTCTTCTTCCTATACGTTGGGCCTGGACAATCCGTCCGGTGAGCGAAGTGAAGCTGCTGAGATGGTTTCATCGTTGTTAGGTGCCGTCGGCCCGATTTCATCTTCGTTTACGATAAACAGTGAAGACACCATCATCACCCCCCTCTGGGATAGTTTACGCGTGAATCACCGTTTGCATATCGATAGCATACAGCTCTCGCTAAATTGGGCCTATGTTGAATTTCCCTATAGGGAATTTTCAAGGTATACCGACCAAGATACGATGATTACTTCGAGCATTGACAAGTTGCGCAGTGCACCGCCATATATTTTCCATACGTTGGTGGCTCCACGGCTTTCTGGGGTGATTACCGACTACTGGTGGGTCCCTGATCCGTATGAATGCCAACACGACTAAACAGGTCGGGATGACAACCCATAAATATCGCATAACGATTCTGGCAATTCTGCTATTCATGTCCTACAAAGCGCTTGGACAGGATCATTTGGTGTCGATATTGCTAAACTTTTGGCCTCACTCCGATTCGGAGGGTTATGGCAGCAAATTAAGCCGCACAATCAATAGGCTTTGCTACAAATTGCCAGACGACCCTATTGTTCGTTGGATGGCTGAAGACGGATGGCTCAATGGCCGCTTGCCCGACATCTACTATGTAGATAAAAAAGGCCAAAGGTTTCGCTAAAACCATGAAAATCTTCCAAGGTATGGGATTGTGTTCCGACAAGATTTCTACTCGTATTTTCTTCCCATTACCGCAACAATACGCAAGATGTTTGCATCGGAAGCCATACAGCCCAGCAAAGCGCTTTTCGATGCGGCGATATTGGCCACCCGCTACCCGACAGAAGAAATCATTGGTTTGGATGGAGAAAATTTCTATTTCTATACCAATGGCAGGAACCCCGTTGCTAAAGATAGCGCTGGTAGTTGCTGTAGAACTTCCCTCCAGATGGGCACCATATGGTCACCAGATCCCGATAGTCAACCCAAGACCGCTAAACTGGTTGAAATGGTTGAGCGGTTGACTAAATTAATCAGCGAATGGGAGAGTGTGGAACCCTTGAAACCGGATGGAACACTTATGGATGAAATCATGGACCTGATGGAACAGTTCAGCAATCCAATAAGCAACATGGAAAGGCCATTATTTCAATCAAAAATGAAACATGAGTTATAAACAAAAACTACCTCCACTGATCCGCACAACACTGGAAGAACGCATCGCTTATCACAAACGCTTCATGCTCACATGTATCATCGCAGCAGATGCGCTTTTTCTGGGCCTGGTCCTCGTCATCCGGTCCCTGCGGAATGAGGCGGTTGGCATACAGTTTTTCCTTGTAATGATCTGGTTCATTTTCTTAGCCATACCCGGGTACTTCATTTTCTATCACCGAAAACGGAGACGCCTGCTGGATGATCGCATTAAACTGGGTAGGGTTTCGGTAGTCAGCGGCACCTTGGATGGCACCCGGCGCTTGGGAGGGAAACGTGTGCGGTATACGATTGATGGCCACTACATTAATGGAACACTGGTTTTTCCGGGATTTACCGCCTTCCAGAACACCTGGGTCGTTGATGTAATCACCATAGCCGATCAACCGGTTGAGCTTTATCTCTTGCCGGGCGAACTGAACAAGGTCCAGAATGATCTTTCTACCGGAGACCGGGATTTTTTAGCCCACATGTGAGCACCGATACAGATTGAGTACAAGGTATATAAAGAACGATTGATTTTTTTTGCGAAATGAATGATTGTAGACAATGTGAACGTCCGGAACTCTCTGAAAATAACTTACTGACACCATTTATGTCCATTCTAAAAGAAACCCTGAACAGCCCACTGGAAGAAATTTACATCCGAGATACGGAAACAGAACCTATTAAAAAACACTTGCAAGATGACAACAACCAATCATAGTATAAGGAAAATTACCTGGATATGCGTCCTTGTCCTTCTTCCGTGTATGGCTTTGGCTCAAGATCGTTTAGATGCCATTTTCCGAGAATTTCACCGTCCCGGGAATGTATATTATATCTTTACCAATGATGCCAAGGTACGTCCCACGGCCAGTACGGATGGCAGAGCACAGGACATCCTCTATGCCGGGGATGCGGTCACTGTATTGGAGAAAACCGACAATATTCATACCCGTAAAGGGATGGCGGCTTATTGGTTGAAAGTGAGATACAAAAAAGATGGTGTACAGAAAGAGGGATATCTGTGGCAGGGCTTGTTGGCTCCCGCTTCGTTTTTGAAAGGGGATACCCGTTTTGTCTATGGTATACAGCGTATGGACAAAAGCACAAACGTTTGGAAGTGGACCTTACAGCTGAAAGCAGTGCGTAATACACAGATGATAGCCATTGAAGAATGGAAAGACCACCATGCTTCCAGGCTTTATGCTGAAATTAGTGGAGGAAAAGGTTTGGACAATGTGACAGATATCCTCCGGATAAGCTATGGAGGAGAAGCTTGCGGAATTACTCATTACGACTATTTTTTTACCTGGAACGGCTACCATTTTACTCCGCTTCCGGCACTGATAAGTATACCCGATGGAGATTATTCGACATGGGAGGAATGGATCTTCCCCGATGACCCGAATGGACAGCCTGGACAACTTGTCAAAAAAGCCGTTCATTTTGGTGGTTCGGTTGCAGACAACTATGATAACTGGTACACTTACGAAAGCTACTCGCTCATTTCCTATCGTTGGAACGGGCAGGAGCTGAGTAAAGGGATCACGCTGGGTGCCAGCGGAAAGCCCTACCTTACGGGACAGGTTATGGTCCCGGAACTTACTCTGTATACCCAGGCCGATAAAGATTCCGAAACGTTGATAATATTGACCCATGGAAACACATTCAGCCTGGCTACACCTGTCAATTATGAAGAAACGGAAGGCAAAATAGAAACAGACTGGCTGGAAATTGCATACAAAAACGAACAAAACAAGACTTTTTCCGAATGGATATATTTACCGGATAATATGCGGAAATAAAGATCTTGTTTATAAGATGTGTTTTAGATGAATTCTCGTCTTTCTAAAGACCCCTTTCCTCAAATGGATCCAATAAGCACCTAATTTAGCTACTGCGGGTGATTTTTTTATTGTCCATACTCTTACCCGTTACTTTTCTTTTATGCCCCCCCGGTTTTGTTTTATACTGAAAGACGATCCTAAGGAGAGTTAGGTATCCTGTTTTCTGTAATGTGTTATATCGTAAGTATAACAATAAGTGGGTTGTCTGTTTCCCATATCAAAAGGATAAAACGCAAAGCGGTAAGAAGAATAAAGATAAACTAGACATGCGGATGTGCTGTGAAAGTAAGATCTTTATGTCAATTCCACACTGGCGTAAATGGGTTGTTCCCCGCTGTAGAATCTGAAAAGGACTAACTGATACAAGATTTTTTCTTAACCCGAAAGCTTTCAGAACACATCCCATTCTTCTAAGATTATTGTACCTTAACAGGAACTGTTAATTGACAAAGAACTATCCAAAACCCAATCTTGGAACTTATGATTGGATGGTGTTCGGCTAAAAAAGTCATAAAAGTTACAGATCGAGAAAGCTTTATGCCTCATTCTTGAAATCAGGGATATTTAAATCGGGCAAGTAATGTAAAAAGAGCTCCCTTTTCCTTTGGTAGAGGAAATTTCGATAGTTCCCTTTAAATAATCCACCCGATTTTTCAGATTTGTCAGACCCGAACCTTTTTGCAGTCCCTCCTTTTCATCGAATCCTACCCCGTCGTCTTCAACTGTCAAAAAAAGTTGGTTTTCACGTTGCTGCAACTGAACGAAAATTTCTTTGGCATCCGCATGCTTCACAGCATTATTTATCAATTCCTGTACAATACGGTAAACCATTAATTGTTTTTCCATACCGGACCGTTCCTGAAAATTCACTGTCCGGAACCCAATGGTTACGTCTGTGCAGGAAAGCCTTGAACAATATTGTTTTATTGCTTCCAAGAGACCAAATTTATGAAGCAGGTCGGGTAAGAGGCTTTGCGAAATAACACGCATTTCGGTTATGGCATGGTCCAGGTCTGATCTTAATTCCGATTGCAATTCTTTGTTTTTATGGGATGGGCTTTGAAAATAGGCATTCAATTTCAATTTGATTCCTGAAAACAGACCGCCCAGGCCGTCATGCAGGTCCCGCCCCAAACGCTGCCGTTCGGTTTCGGCACCCTGCATCAGAGAAGATAATATTTCGATCTGGTGTTTTTGCTCCAATTGCGATAATTCATAATAATGCAAGTCTTTTTCCTGCCGGTTGATCCTCTTTTGGTTTTTACTGTTCCGATACAATAAAAATGCTAAAACGAATAAAACCAAAATGGCAGCGGTCGAACCAAAAAGCCAGATTTTGTTTTGCTGGAGTTTCCATTCCTTTTTTTCATTTTGGTATTGGAGTTGGGCGATCTCTTTTTCTTTTTTTTCGGATTCGAATTGCTTTTCCAGTTCAAATAATTTTTCCTTAACAGCAGTATCGTTCAGACTATCGGACAATTGTAAAGCCTGTCTTAAGTGCTTATAGGCTTCCGAAGTTTTACCTAATTTAAATTCAACATCTGCCAAATCCTTGAGCGCATTATAGTTCAAGGATTTGTCGTCCAGTTCTTTTGTGATTTCATCATATTCTTTCAGCACGGCATAAGCTGCCCGGAAATCCTTGTGCTCTATATAAATATCTGACAAGCTTTGCAGATTATTGGATATACCGTGTATGTTCCCGAATTTTCTGCTTATTTCCATTCCTTTTTTTAAAGACACTATGCCCTTTTTATATTTTTTCTCATTCATTTCAATACGACCCTTTAAAGTATAATATTCACCCTTTTGTAATATATCGTCTGAAATGGAAAAAAGAAGTTTCTTGGCTTTTTGAAGATAATCTTTGGCTTCCGGAATATTATTTAGCTCAATGTTCACTGTGGTCAAATCTAAGTATTGCGCAGCATAGGTGGCGGAAGTAGGATCGGTGTTCAAATAGGTGTTTATACTTTTTTCAAAGTATTTTTTAGCATTATTATTCTCCCCTTTGTTAAAATAAATCACCCCAAGACCACTATAAACTGCACTTAAATTTCTTGAATCGCTCAAACTTTCAAAAGTGGGAATAATCTTAAAATAATAATCCTGCTGCTCCTGTGTCTTTCCTTGAGCTCCCAGGTAAGCAGATTTCATGTTCATAACTACAGGGAGTAATGATTTTGATTTCTTATTATCTAAACCTAATAAAATCTTTTCGGATTGATCAATAAAAATGTCTGCACGGATCAGATCATAACTGTAATAATAAAACCGTGAAATATTGGCATATAGCTTTGCCTCCAATATGGAGTCTTTTTTTTCTTTTGCAATGGTCAATGCCCGGTTAAAATAATTAATAACCTGTATGCTATCTTGAGAGGGGTTCAAAGCTCCGGCCAAATCCATCATGATATTGGCTTTTTTGACAACATCAGTTTCTAACGACAATTTATTTTTTATGCTATCTACAATTGATTGTTGTTGCCCAGAAACCGTATTAAATGTAAGAACCATTCCCACCAAAATCAATTTACATATCTTCATTCTATAAATTTACAATATCTTTTATAAGCCTTATTCACTATATTTGGATTAATGATTAAAATCGCCATTACAGACGACCATCCCATGATCACACAAGGGCTTTATCACTTGTTGTCTACAGAAAATGACTTACAAGTGATCGCTTCTTTTTCGAGTGGCACTCAGCTTTTGGACTGGTTATCTGAAAAATCTGTTGATGTCATCCTCCTCGATATCTATCTTCCAGACGGTAACGGGTTAGATCTTTGCCATAAAATATCTTCGCTTTACCCTGAAACCAGAATTATAGCCATCAGTGGTCAGGATGAAGGCATCGTAGTTTCTCAAATGTTACAGAACGGTGCTTTGGGATATGTACTTAAAAATGCCGAAAGTGAAGAAATCACCGAAGCTATTCGGGCCGTATTCCGAGGTGAAAAATACCTGTGTACAAGAACAAAAACATCATTACAAAAACTGGAAAATCACCCTCCCGAAATCCCCAAAATCACACGACGTGAAAAAGAGGTACTGGTTTTGATCGCGAAAGGCCTCACTACTCTCGAAGTCGCCGATAAACTGTTCATCAGCCCGCATACGGTAGAAAGCCACCGCAAAAACCTGATGGAAAAATTTGAAAGAAAAAGTATGACTTCGGTTATCAGTACAGTAAAAAGTTTGGGGTTAATTTAGCGCTGTTTTATCCTTCAAAAACTCAAAAAATTCATCCATATCTTCTTTATTGTACTGATTCAGCGGAAATACAATTTTTCTCTCCTTTCCATCCCGGTTAAAATATATCTTTTTAATTCTCTTGCTCTTATCCTCTATACGGAAGATATTTTCATATTTGATCAAATGAAATGGGGCCGCAGGCGCAAGTTTAATCTGCATATGGTTTTCGTATATTTTGATACTTTCAAGGGATTTATTCAGAAAACCGATGACCATAAAACCAATGGATATAACCAGTGGTGGCAGAAACATAATCTGAGCGGTGAGCATAAAACTCACAAGTGAAATTAATGCTAAAATACCGCCACCGTATATACCCAGGTTTGCGGCCGATGTTTTTATTTTATATGACTTAATGGGTTTCATTCTCTGTTGAATTTAGTTCATGGTAGAAAAAATTTTCTTTCAATTTATTCAGCATACTCCTCGCTCCAAAGAAGCCGATCAGGCCAATCGGAACAAACGCGGCACTTCCTATCATAAATAAAATACACCCCGTCTTTACTTTGTGGGAAGCGATAAAAATCAATCCTATTACATTTAACAAAACAAAAGGAAAGGTAATGTAAAACAAAAGAGGAGCAGGAGCAGGATCCGTCAACTGCAACAAACAAATCACGGCGTGAATTATTAGCCCAACCCAAATTCTGTAATCTATATTCATCATCTTCACTATTGCATCAAAATTATGATTCTAACAGGACTGAAAAAATCCCTGAAATCAGGGGTTTTATAAATGAGTTCATTTAAACTTTTCTGATTAAAGCGAAATGATAGCTTTTGCTCCATACGAAGATTTTTGTGAGCCACATAACCTTAGCTATGGAGCGAGAAAGGTTCAATGACCTCCCTCTCTTTCTAATATTCACTTGCATAACTCCTTCCTATTGAAAATAGATTCCATCTTCATTAATACACCTCTACTAACTGCAAAAAAATTATTTGAACCAGTCACAAGCAAGGCCAGCAGGTATTACACAACATTATTTCCGGTAAAAATAGTCGAAGATTACGTTTTTTAAAAACCCCTGATTTCAGGGATTTTAATAGAAGTAAGAGATTTTTACTTTTACTTTATGTTTTTGGATTCTGAAATACCGGTCAATAAGAAAATAGGCAAAGCCAAAAAATTAGCCTATTGGGCTATTGGATTGGGGATTGGCTACCTTTTGATCCTCACTACAATAGTTTTATTGATAGATTTCATGGACAGAAAAGGTTCAGGAGATTCATTTCCAACCTTGGCTATTGTAGTTTCTTATTCGGTGATTCCTTTACTTCTTTTACTTTGGGGACTTTCTATCTGGAGCCTTAAATTAAACAGATCTGTCCCCGGGATAATTGCTTTGGTCCTTTCAATTTTATATCTGTCAGGCCTTATCTGGTTCCTGTATGCTTTAAGTCAAATATGCATTATTTGTTAGACTTATAAAGCAGAAATTAAAATTAACATTCTCATTATTAAGTCTGCACTTGTTTGCAGAATTACACTAACAACTGGGTTGATAAAAATCTACTTATTGGGACTGGGGAGAGAAAAGCGGTAAAGTATATTTTTCCTTTAAATAAAACTTCTTCAGATCCCCACCTAAACTACCAAAAAATTTATGGATGCCCTTGAACTCATAACTATCCCTGAAAAAGGAGAAGACCGCCGTTGTTTGTTTAAAGACCATATCACAAGTAAATCCTTGGCGAAAGATATAATAGCCTTTAGTAATACACAAGGCAATCTTATTATTATTGTAGAGACAACTTTCCCATCAAATTATCCAATTATAGTTCAAATAATGTTTAACTGAAAAATGAAGTGTGATGAATCAAGAAAATTTAAGTTTCCTACAGGAACAAGTAATGTATGCCGGGTTTGGGGATACGTTGGACAAAGCTTTACACGATAAGATTGCGCAACAACCTGAGACCTTTTCCCTGGACTATCAAACCACTTATGGGAAAGATATAGTAGAAGCGCAGCTGAACTTTAGCCAATCTAAGAGGGAAGACAGCGATATGTACTTTTTTAATTCATATATGGTGAACCTGAAGAGTGAAGGCAAAGAGGATATGAAGCAGCAATTCTACATCAATCCGGGGAATAATATTACCCTTAAGGAGGCCTATAACCTGATGTGTGGAAGGTCGGTGAATAAAAACCTCAGAAATAAAGAAGGTGAAGCCTATAACACTTGGGTGCAGATGGATTTTAACCAGGCCAATGACAAGGGTAATTACCAGCTTAAATACTATAATGAAAAATACGGGTTTGACCTGGATGCTGCCTTGCAGAAATACCCCATCCGGGAACTGGAAAGGGAAGATTACAAGGCGAACCTGGTGGAATCCCTTAAAAAAGGAAATCCGGCCTCCGCTACCCTAGTCCGCGAGGGCCAGGAAGATCAAAAGGTCTATGTAGTGGCCAATCCCAGGTTTAAATCGGTTGCCTTATTTGATTATAATCAGGATCGTAAAACCCGGGACAAATTCACCCGGATACAATACGAAACCGACCGATACATCGAGAAGACAAGGCAGCTATCCTCTCAAAAGGTATGGATACTCACCCTTGGTATCGTACTACTCCTCATACTCTCCCTGTTGCATTTCTTGAATCGACAATATGCCAGGAACAAACTGCTGCATATGGAGAATCAACAGCAAAAAGCCAATGAACAGATCTACCTTCTTACCTTAAAACAACAGGCCAAACTCCAGGAAGCCCGAAACCAGGAAAGGATACGGATCTCCGAGGAGTTGCACGACGGAATCCTGGGCGACCTGTTTGCCATCCGCATGGACTGGGGATTCTTAAAGCTACAGGCCGATTCCGATGACCTTCAAAAACACCATCATTACCTGGAAGAACTGCAACGGATAGAAAAGGATATCCGGGACGCTTCGCATGAATTAAAGGACAAGCTGATCTCCTATCCGATCAATTTTATCCATATCGTGGAAAAACTGGTTCAGAACCGGGGAAAAACGGGGAATTTCAAATACAAGCTCATCCACGACGACACCATCCCCTGGGAGGATATCGATGAGAAGGTTAAGGTTAACCTGTACCGCGTGATCGAGGAGGCGCTTCAAAACTGTATAAAACACGCCAAGGCCGAACTGGTTGAGGTACGGTTCGAACTCAGTGAAAATAACTACCTCAGGCTTATTATATGGGACAACGGTGTGGGATTCAATCTGCGTAAAAGCTATAAAGGTATCGGGATACGAAACATGCAATCCCGCGTGCAAAAGATCAAGGGAATATTTCATATAGAATCGGAAAGAGACCAGGGAACTACACTTACAATTGATGTCCCCGTATAAAACAAAACACCATGAAAAAGGAACAGTACAGCATCGTATTGGTAGACGACCATCCCTTGATCACTGATGCTTACAAAAGCGCCTTCGGTGATATCCGCAAAGAGGACAATACGGTTTTTGATATTGTCACCGTTCATTCATGCGATGCAGCACTGCGGATCCTTGACAACATTTCATCCCTCAACACCATAGACATCCTGTTCCTGGATATCCAACTGCCGCCGTCCACGGAAACCGGAGATATTATTTCAGGGGAAGACCTGGGACTGAAAATGAGGGAAGTATCTCCCGAAACAAAGATCGTCATTGCTACCACTTTTAACGATAACTACCGTATACACAGCATTTTCAAAAGTCTTAACCCTGATGGGTTTCTTATTAAAAACGACATTACACCTGAAGAACTCGTCATGGCGATCCGTCAGCTTATGCAGGACCCTCCCTATTACAGTAAAACAGTAGTGCAATCGCTGCGCAAGTATGTCACCAACGATTTGTTGCTGGACAAGATAGACCGGCAGCTGCTCTACCAACTTTCCCTGGGAACAAAGATGAAAACAATGTCAGCCATCCTTCCCTTGTCCAGGGCTGCTATTGAAAAAAGAAAACGCCATCTGAAAGATCTCTTTGAGATACGAGGTGGGGAAGACCGGGAATTGATCTTAAAAGCCCGGGAAAAGGGGTTTATTTGAGTAAGGATGACAATTCAATTCATGCCAATCAATAACACGGTTCTTTTTTATTAAAAATACAATGTGGAAAACGCACATCCACGGAATCTTTTAAGGTATAGTTTTTAATACTGTCCAATGTTCCGCTTTCGCTATAGTACTTCCACTCTCCGTACTTAAAATTGTTTTTTACCTGGCCTTCTTCTTTAATTTTAAGACTGGTATTTTTGTATGTATCTAAATCTTCAAAGTAAAAATCCTTCCAGTAGCCCTCCCCTCTGTTAAACTGTGTGGTATAATTTGCAATGGTAAGTGTACTGTCCAGGTTCCCATTTGTATCATACTTTAAAAAATGCCAATCTTTTTGTCGACCTTTAAAATTGTAATAGTAACCTACAGGCAATCCCTTCGCAATAAATACATCTTCCCCATATGATGCACTTCTTCTTAATTGTAAATGTATTCCACTAACACTTACTTCATTGATCTTATCATATAATCGCCCGTTTTTTAAGCTATACTTTTTTAATACTTCACTCAAGGGCATCATATCACTATAATCTTCGGAATCTAAACTGTCGAGTTTCCAAAAAACAAGCGAATCTTGGGAACTAATACCTTCAACTCTTTCGGTTTTTATGGGTTCGGGAATAGTGGGTTTCTGTTTAGTTTTACAACTGAAAACAAAAGTAATGGCGATAAGTACTATACAGACGGATTTCTTCATACAATTCAATGATAATATTGTTTCGTTTCTTCTCTCATAACTTTCGATTGCCATTTAAAAAATACCTTTTGATTGGCCAGATCATAGTCCATAATATTTTCAGTCTTTTTGGCAATAAACTGAAATGGATTTTTATTGATTACCTCAATTTTATCCTCAACATTTGATAATGCATCTTCATATACTTTTATATTTGCATCTAATTTTCTTATAGCTTCTCTTTTTTCCTCAGGGTGAGAATTATAATAAGCACTATATTCATTTAGATGTTGGGTTTTCGCAACTCTTTGTTCCGCTATTTTTCTTCTATATTCTGTTCTCTTGGCTTCCTGTTGCGCTATTAAATCAGCTTTTGATAGTGCAGGATCGTTTTTAAAGGAATGTTCTAACCCAAGAGTATGCCCTATCTCATGAGCGTAAGAGGGTAAATGATCAATATTCTTTTTAAATAGAATTATATGTTTACTGTTTAGCGGACTATTATAACTGGCTCCACCTGAAGTAGGCGAAAGAAATGGTGTAATATAAAGAAATATTGCTTTCCGACTAACCAAATTGGGATATTGTAGACGAAACCGGTCATTAATATAATCCATATACTTTTTGGTATCCATCAACATTGTTGATTGATTTTGTATCATCCCATTATACTTTCCACCATTAGAAGCATTAATTAAAGATTGCTTTCTAAAAACCCAATCTCTTGAACTGTCATAAATTAAATTAACCTTAATCAAAGACTGATTTAAACTTCGTTTATTTAAATAATTCTCAATTCCTTGAACCCCTCCTAATTTGGCTAATTCTGTATCGACCATTGAACCACCAAATGAAGGATCATCGTTTAAAAAGGATTTGATAAGATAAATGTCAATAGTATAGTTTTTATAATCACTATTCTTACAAACCATCAACTTCCCTACTTCCTCCCGTTGATCATTTAACTGTGCAAATACCTTAATCTGTTCATGCTGGGGCAAATTTCCTTCACATTTTATATTTACCTTATTGTTTGCCAAATAATAATCTCTCGTATTACCTCTCCCTAAATTATCTTGACCTTTTTCTGTGAGCAATTCACTTAATGGAATTTTTGTAGGAGTAATAATCAAATTGTTATTACTCGATTCAAAAACAATTTCGGTAGTATCACTGGATAAGACTTCTAATTCTTCAATTTTTAAGTCCAAATCTATGCCATTGGCCTGTATTTGGTCAACATGGGTACCTTGTGCTTCCGAAGTATTGGGGAACATCGTTAGCCAGGCTGGATAATAATCATAACCATAGGGTGAAATAGAATTTAAAACATCCGTTGTTTTGTATTCTGTTTTTAATGCAGGTACATCATCACATAATTCCAAAGGAGCATTACGAGGGTTTCCATCATGATCATTGGCCACCGTTTCAATGGGATAAATATATTCATCCCGTAACCAGTCAAAACCATATTCTCCCCGATAACCAATTGGCCTCCTAAAATGAACCAGAAATTTTTTAAGGGTGGGGGCAATTTGCAACTCTTTATTTACTTTAAATGTCCTCCCGGCTCCTCTTATAGTATCTATCACCAATGTCCTTGCCATAGCTATATGTCATTTTCGGTTTTTGCCCAGTTCTTCTCTATCTCTATAGGTTTTAGTTCAGCAGTGCCATCGGGTTGCACGGTGCCGGAATAGGTTATCCTCTTTTGTCCTTCCCCTATATCCTGTCCTTCCTTATCGCTCATTTCAATTTCCAACTGCTCTCCGGGTTCGAAATTTTCCGTCAATACATAAAACCTTGCTCTTTTTCCGTAATCGGAATCATTTATCTGTTCTTTCCCTTCCTCATCCATCCAGTAGCTCTCTATCACTTTAGGGGCATGATCTGCTCCCAATACGGCGCCGGGTATCATCCGGGCCATTTCCATAAATTCTTCTGCCACACTGCCGGCACTATCTACCTGTAAGGGGTCGGTAATCGTAATTTTTCCTCCGGTACTGCACATGCATTCCGAGTCCTGGAAGAGAAATTTCTTGCTCCCTCCCAGGGTGGTTTTTTCACTGGTCTTTGTCCATTTCTGTAAAGCAGGCACACAGGGCAGGTAGTCGCTACTGGTGGGCTTGAGTTTACATTTGCCGAAAGTCTTGGGCACCTGCCTGTCCATATCCGTAGCTTTCAACTTTCCCTGTACCTTTATTTTTGTGTTTTCAGTAACCTTTAATTCGGCTGGGGTAAAACCCTGATCGCATTCTACAATGGCTCCGTTGCACACGTAAATTTTATCACTCATGGTTTAGCATTTTTAAATGGATATTGGTTTTCTTACTGTACAGATCACCTATGCCAATATCGATCTCTAAAGCCCCGCTGTCTATCCATCCGGATTTTGGTTTTAAATGGTAATGACCATCATATTTAAATCTCAATTCATGTTCACTCCCAGCCTCTGGAGTGAGATTCCCGATAAAAACATTCAGCTTTTGCAGCGGGAATTCGGGATGGCCACTGTCTGGTTTGCCGGAAAATTCTAATCTCCCTGTATCTAAAATACGATAAAAATCCTTCAATTGTTTGTCCACTATAAGGGGAAAAGAGATAGCACCCACAGCATTGTTCAGCCATCCGGGTTCTTCGACTGCACTATACGGCGACAATTCGGTATTAAATATACCGGAAAACACAAATGAATAAAAAGTATCTTTTTTATATAGGTCCTGTATATTCTCCTTTTGTAACTGCCATTCAAAGTCCGGTATCCACTCCTTTTTGATATCGGGGTATATTTCCACCAACCGGGGCTTTATTCCCAGCCATTTTTCCCTTACCTGCTCTGTGTTTACCACACGCGATATCTTAAAGGAGTGATCGATATCAAAAACCAACTCATCGTTGATCGATGCCACTTCCAAAGCTATTTGCCGGGCTTTTGATAATTTTTTTACGGGAAATCCATTCCTGTCAACCACTATACGTGGTACGTGTTTTAACCTGAACCGTATGGCTTTTGTACTTATCGGTCCCTCGCATTGCAGGGAAAACGGTATCTTTATTTTAGAAAAAAAAGCTGTTTTACCTTTTTTTACCTGGGTAGAAATCGCTGCTTCATAATGATATATGCTTTGCACTTTATTGAAGTGCAAAATGTAGGTAATATCTTTAGCTGCAGTTGTATTCATCATTTTTACAGATTACCAGTCTTCTGAAACCGGGTAAACTTTTATTTCGGCTTTTGTAATGGGAATTTCTTCCTGCCGCCCTTTAAGTGACAGTTGTATTTTTGTGTTGTCTTCTTTTACATGGATCACCAGTGTTGCCTTGTCTTCTTTATTTTCTTTAAAGACTTTCTTGTATCTTGTGAAGATCTCTTCTTCTTCAAAAGACACCTTGGCCCCGTATTTTTGCTCATTTTTACCTATCCATTCCAACTGGATATCTTTGGGCAAAGCTCTTTTTTCATCGGTTGCGATCTCCGGGTTACTGCCATGTGTATAAAAACCTTCACCGTTATAATATCTCACCAGCATATTTTCAAGAGTTTCTTCATTCTGAAACTCCATTTGCGGGTACCAGGTATATTGCTCCCGGTAGGTTCCCCAAAGATCGAAAGGGAGCGGCTGGTTTTTTATTTCGTCACTAACATTTCTTATATATCTGTTTTCCAGCAACTCATCTACAGAAAGCTCTGCATTGGGCATCCATGCTTCCTTGGATACCTGTGTCTTTTCTGCCTTAAAATGCCCTACTTCAACGGTTTTACCACCACCCAGCAACCACACCACAACCATTCCTCCGGGGGCCACCCCCACCGAAATACGGCCGTATGTACGCTGTTTTTTTAAGTGATCCGTAAATCCTTCTTTAAAAAGGGCTTCCATTTCTTTCCTGGGAAGGGCAAAGTGCCCGGTGTAAAATTGCTTTTCCGGGTAGGAAACCCAAACGATATCCATAGATTCAGGAACCGGCTTTAAATCCTCACCGGTCACATGCATTGCTCCCGGATTCCCCCAACCGTTATGTAACAGCCTGCCATCGGGTATATACAGTGAAGTACCATCACTAAAATTAAAATATCCGTTAACAATTTCTGCCGGATAGTCCTTAGGGGCACAGACTGATGGTAACCACTCGTATTTCTCCATTTGATTTTGACTCGTGCAGGAAATAAAACCTGACATTATAAATATTATGATTATTCGTCGCATTAGCCGTTCTGAATTACTCGTTTACGTACTCCATTTTCACGGTTAGGCCCCATTCCTATGCCACTGTAATGTGCAGAGAAGTGAAGATACCTGTTCCGAAGTACTTTTAAAACTTCGTGGTCCCCGGGATTTTCGTAAATCATTTCGGGAGCTTCTCCTTTTACATAATTATCCAGACGTTCCTTAACATGGATAAGCTGGCTGATTATGGGATATTCTTCATCCATTGCATTAAAATCGAAATTCAATCGTTTTTCCATTGCATATTCTATCATGATATGCAATGGTATAAAACTATATTTGTTACTCAATCTCTTTCTCAATCCTCGTAATGTACCCCAAAATTCGTTAACCGTTATTTCATGGGGTAGAAACCATCCTTCATCTATTAAATGTTGCCTCTCTTCCCTTAATTCCGGAATCGAGGTAAAGGTATAATTCAGACGGATATCCTCATCAAAATTATCGGTATAACAGCCTCCAACATCGGCATGCACGCCCGGTAAAAATTTTTCCAACCCTTTACCCCCAGTACTATTTATATTTGTCAGTCTGAAATTATTACGGTGCTCGTCTGCCGCGGCCAGTTGCAAGGTATACCTTACTCTTCGTACAGCATCTAACCCCAACTCCTGTGTATCGTCATGATGAATAATCCCATGGGAAGCCACAGTATCGTATAACCCGGCAAAACGAACTTGGAGTATTTTCACTTTTATTTCATTTCTTTGAAAATGTTCTCCCAAAATTCCCTTATCCACTTCATAATATACATAGTGAGGCATTCCTCCAGGCCCCACGGGAGGCGATACTGACTTCAAGTCCCCTTTTCTGTGATGAATCTCATGGATAAAATGCCTTGCCGCCGCCGCGCCTCTGCTAAAACCAAAAACATCAACGGTCAGTATGTTAATTTTGTTTATTCCTCCCTGAACAATCACTTCGGCAACTTTTTCACAACCTTTAGCCACTTTGGCCTTTACTCCGGTTGGACCTTGTCCTAATCCTCCTCCGATCTTTGTACTGTCGCCTTCATAATCTTCTGTCCCGATCCCCTCTATATAGAGAGCGTATTGTTTTAGATTTTCATCATCGATACTTTCATAAAACGGTTCCATACGGGAAACATTGGAATGGTCATTTTCATAGCTGCCCTCCTCTTCTCTGTACATCCCGGCTATATCTGCCCTATGTGATTCGTTTCGTTCTGCCTTTTCGTGTTCTAACCGGGAATTTACATTTTTTCTATTGTTCATTGTCCCATCAAAAAAAACACCGATGGTTACATTTACAACATCCTCCGGTAAATGCTCTTCATAATCCGCTTTACCCACATATACTGTTGAGGTTTGCACATCAACCCCGCTCAGAACCTGTATGGATTCCTGGTTTTGTGCACCTGTTTGCTGCGCCGTTACTATTATTCCGGAATTTGAATTTACCATAAGATCGAATTATTCGCCATAATCTACGCCTTCCGCGCTTGCAATGGTGATAAGCCCTCCTGCATTTGTCTTTATTTCCCCGCTGGTATCGGTGGTCATTTCCTGTGCCTGTTGTTTATAGGTGGCACTGATCACCTTAATCTCTTCGTTTACCTGTACATCATTGTTATTCGCCTTGAACATATGGTCATTGCCCACAATTTCGGATTTATTATTTCCTACCTGAATATCCATGTTTTCCTCTACATTAATCTGCATATTTTTGGCAGTGAGGGTCATGGTTTCATTAGCGGTGACGTCTATGTTGTTATTTGCGGTATCTATAAAAACAATATTTTTATTTTTGTCAGTAATCGTTATACTTTCTTCTCCTTTGGTGTCATCCAGTTTGATGATATGCCCGCTGCGGGTGTGGATAACCTTCAAGTCGTTATTTGCCGTAGCGTACCCGCTTTTCTGACTACCATTGTACATGGTCCCGGTAATATACGGCTTTTCAGCATTACCACCTTCAAAGGCTACCAACACTTCTTCTCCCTTCTCCGGGATAAAATAAAATCCTTTGTCTCCGCCACCGTGAGGCTGTACCATCCGTATCCAGGGGCTTTCATAATTCCAATGAAATTTTACCTTTACCCGGCCCAGACCTTTAGGGTCGTTGTTGTCAATAACCACGGCGGGCTGGGTTTCCGCAACGGGTGGGGTGAGCACATTGGTATAGGGTGGAGCCTCTACCGTATCGGGAACTGCGGTAAAATCATTACTGTAATTACCTGTCTCATCACATAAATGACGTATAGAGGTAATGTAATAACTCCCGAAAGAATCTTCTTTTACCTCATCGGCAGGGTCTCCTGTCAACGAATATCTTGGTTCTTTCACATGTACAATATCTCCGATCCGAAGGCCGGTCTCGGTAGATATACCTTTAGCATTGACCAACCCGGCTGCCTTGCCTTGTAACTGGGTCCTAACCCTGTCGTGCAGATGGCTTTGGGCATTACCGGCGGTTATAGAGTGATGGTAATACAACCCAGCCCCGTTGTCCGGGAATATCTTTTTGGAGGCCTGAAGCATGGCCTGGGTAAGTCCCCGGGATTCATAACTTATTTCCATGGCTCCCATCTTTTGAGTTTCGGCATATTCCGGGTCATAACCTAAATATTGAAAGCCCAGGGGCTTTATGCCCATCTGCCGGCTAAATTCGGATACATTCTGTCCGTAAACCAGGGAAAAATATTGGGATTTGGGTTTTCCAAAAACCAGTTCCGTACCGTTGTAGTAAAACCATTTTCCCTTTTTCCTGGCCAAACGGCACAAAAAGGCAAAATCACTTTCTTTGTACTGCACAGTATAGTCCAGGGCGGTATCCCTGTCTATTTCCATATTCAGTTTCAGGCGTTCCTTATGTGAGCCTATCGTGTTCCAGACCACAGCAGACAGATCTTCGCCGATATAAGACCGGGTATCGGCGACCCCGTCCAGTAATATGGTAGGACTGGTACCGGAAATAACAATCTCTCCTGCTGCCCCGCCTTTCCTGTTTACATAGACCTCCGTAACCATACCATGAAAAACCAGGGGGGTGTTATTGTCCCTTATATTTTTAGGTTGTATCTCCATATAGACAGATTGTCCTACGTACCCTTGGGCCCTATCTATGGCTTCCGATACAAAGGCTTTGGGGAGAGATTGCTTTATAAAAAATGTGTGATGGCCAAGTACGCTTTGCGAGATTCCGATACTGGAAAACTTCATCATCGGCTCTCCATCTATCCTGATCCTGATATCTGTTTGAATTGGCATGATATTTTTTTTAAATCTTTAATTTATCTGGTTTTTATTGCGGACTCCTATGGAGTTTTGTTTCTACTCCGGTACGGATCCGTTCTTTAAAAAGGCATAAAGTTCTGGGAAGACTTCCTCGCCAGATTTACCTTCAAGATCGGGGTTGCCCCCATACATCAGACCTACGTCGAGGTAAGCTTCTATTTTATTTCTTTCTTTTTTATCCACTGCAGTTATGGCATTGATAAATTCTTTCTCCCCTAGGATGTCTATTAAGTCTACCAGTACGGCACCGTGGTCATACCCGGCCGAATCGAAAAAATCTAATACGGACAGCTCCCGGATGGCATTTTCATCCCCTTCAATGGAATTTTCTAACAAGGAGCAATAGGGATAGGCATTCTCCTTAGATTTTATAAGTAAAAGTTCACTCACCTCTATATCGTTTACATTACAAGGAGAATTACAAGAGAAAAACTGCAAAAAAATCACCAGGTAAAAACAGCTTCTTTTATGTTTGCGTATTTTTTTTGCCATATCTGATCTAATTCTTGTTTTATAGGTATGCTATTATTCTTTTTTAATGATCATTACCCCGTATCTGGTCAGATGACTAAATGGATTCCAGCCCTGGTTTCCCCTTCTTTCGGGAACTCTTGTTTTACTTGTGGTATTGAGAATTTCCATGATTACATCCCATTCCTCCTGCCTGTCTCCCGTGGATATATCATGGGTAACACAGCCCCAACTCTCTATTCCCATATGCCACCTGAAACCATCTCTTCCCGTAGTCTCGTCCCTGTCATTATAGCGGGACTCATCTTGAGAATCCAGCCTGAACCATCCGGAGTGGCGGGTATCGGCATCATTGTCCAGAATATCATATCTTCCGTCGGGTATAGGCCTTTGCATGGGCCTTTCCGGATTTCTCGTAACTATCCCGTGATCGGCCTGTCCTCCGGTAAAAACATGCTCCACGACCAATACCTGGTTATGCGTTAATTTGCCATTGCTGTCCCTGATCCCCCCTATTTTGTAGTCGGAGGCACTAACCCTTCTGCTGGGCAAGTCTTTTTCAAAATGGTCCAGATCGACAAGGGCCAACCTGCCGGTAGATTTATTAAAAACAACGATGACATCTTTAGGCTCGGCTTTTATGGTGTACTTAGTTGTGCCTTTCAGGCCCATCGGAGCTATCAACGAGGCTTCTGCACCTATAGGTTGGATAAAACTTCTCTCCCCGTATTCGTTCAGATAACGCCTTCCTCCGGATTCCAAAAGGGATTCCGGGCCATTGCCCGGATTTAGCCGAAGTACAAAGTTTACTTCTGCGACATCCACACCAATACGGACCAGATCATCTATCTTGTCCAGGATCTCCTTTATGGAACCTACTTTTACATCCATTCTTCACTATAAAGCCAGAGGCCAGTTTTTGTCAAACCTGGACCCGTTGATTTCGATCTCCTGGGCAACTATGGTGATCTCCGCACGCATGGGAAGGGAATCGTCCGAATCAAAGGCTTCTTCATAAGACACACAATAGGCCTTCTTAAATTTCAATCCCCGCATTTTGGACAGGCCGTCTCTCCGGTAAAATAGAAATTCCCCATCCCTAACCTGGCTCGGGTTACGCATCCAGTCAAAAAGAGAAGTACTTTTAGTCAGTTCTACCAGTACCCGGATACGCCCACCCCTGGGGTCGGCAGCCGGGCGATCGCTATGATCCGTGTCCTGCAACATGGACATTCTATACTGCAGTACGACCATTTCTTCATTGTCTATAGTTAATTTGGCTAGGAAACTCATATCCTTATCTCTGTTATAGTATTCTTACATCTTACTAAATTATACCTTTCCTTTTGTATTATACATCCCCGGAAACCAGTATTTTTCATTTATTATATCCTTTCTATTCCAATGTTAACCTTTCCGATAATACTCGGAGTTCTTTGCGAAGCCCTTCGAAAAAAGGCCGGTAATTTTGAATAAGCTTAGGAGCATAAGCTCCGTACTTTTTGCGGTGATACGGAAAAAACTTAAAGATCATCGGTTTAACTTCAACGGTCACTGCCTGATGTAGTGTTCGTTTTACCAAACGCTTATCATCCAGTAATTGGTTTAAGGATTCAAAATAAGCCACGGAAGGCTCGACCTTTTTCCTTGTAAAACGCCTTATTTTACTCCCAAATGCGGACAATTCTTCTTTTATTAGTTTGTACTCCCACTGGTAAACCCCTCTTTTACCCAATTTTATGTCTGCCATTACCGAGGTAAATATATATTGTTCGTTTACCAGTTTACAGTAATTGATTTCGGGAAAACAAAGTATACGGCGCAAGCCCTCTACCTTCTCTTCGTCAACATAATCCCATCCCTGCATTTCCAGGTATTTGTCCGGGATCATATTCTTTCGCTTCCAAAGTCCTTTTAACCTCAGAAAGGAAGCTTGCTGTCCATAGTTTTTTTCTGCCCTTACCAGGTTCTCTTCAGTGAATTTCGCCAATTATAAACTAATTTTAAAATTGTATATCGTTTGTTCTTCATTCCACACACAAAAAACAATTTCATCCATATGTATGCATACGGACAAATCTGGATTGGCTTAGGGTTTAGGGGGTAGGTAATAGAAGGGAAACGGCTTTGTCTTCTCCCTCATGATAATATGGATTTATCCTGGTTGTTAATATAACAGGGGAATGGTTTTATACCCATTCGTTTAAATGCTCTCCGCCACCGCAATTTAGCATTCGGCAGGAAACCGTAATGGTCTCTGTCAAGGGATTATTGCCGGTAGCATCAAAATTCTCCCTGTACTTTACCAAATAACCTTCGGTGAAATTTACTTCTTTCAGCTTGGCATCGGTATCACGTTTCAGGTACGTAATAGTTCCGTTTTTACGTTCGAAGTTATTGGTCATCCACTCAAAAAAGAAGGAATCGGCCGTAGATTCTACTGTAAAATAAATTCGTCCTCCCCGGGTTACCGATGAAGGACGTCCTGTGGCATCTACTTCCTGTGCCAGATCGTAGTTGACGTTCAGGATATTTACTTTCTTGCCACCAACAGATAATGTTGCTTTAAATGACATAATACGTAAAATTTAAAAATTAAGGTTAACAAATAAAAAATACCAAATCAAATATTGAATATATACAGAGTGCAAGATATTACATATGAACGTATTATCCAAAACCAGTTGTTAGGAAAATATTGCCTGTATTTTTTTGTACAGCAGAATCATCATTTGAAAGAACTCCAATATCTCCATGATTTATTGTTGTTGTTTTCAATAAACACCGGGGTTCTTTGGAACAGGTGAACAAAGAAAACATCCCGATACAAAAAAAGCATATGTTTAATTTGTCATATATGGTTATGTGTAAAAGTGGATTCTTCACTATCTACAATTGAGAAAAAGAAGATGGAAGATAAAAACGAATAGCAAAACTTCTCACGACATCATCCCCATTGATCCGGATCTTCTATGGATTTAACATAACCAAAGGTAGAGGAGAAAACGTAAAATATACAAACCATAGTAGTCCACATTTAGGAATTTGTACTATAAATTCCCGAAACTATTGTTGTTTTCCATAATATATAGCATTAAGCCCATTTCTTTGCTAAGAAAGCAAATCATATTTATTTGATAACTAAGCTATAAAGAACAAAGGATATGTCAATGATTAAACTTAATTGTTGCCATGGTGTGAAATTAAAAAATTGGAAGAAAAAAGGTATGTTAACCATATAGCCATGGTAAGACCCACCAATATTCCCCCGTTATTCCAAAAGAAGTATTTTGCAAAAAGGTGGTCAATGACATCCTTTCCAATTATTCTGAAAATTCTCATGAAAAATGGTCAGCCTTATCGAAGAAGAGGGTAAGATGAGTATCGAATAACTGAAAATGAATATTCAATCTAAAAGCTGAACCGCATATTAACTAAAAATTGGGATGGCCTTAAAATATATTCACTATGGCGGTAGATATAATCCTCATTATAAACATTTGTAAACTGTTCGGTATTAAGCACATTATTCCATAAGGCTTCCAGTTCCACTCTTTTCGATACCGTATAACGGTACTTAAACCTCAGAAAATACTCGGTTTTAGAGGCAAAGCCCGGAAACGTATTTCGATACGCTTCACCAGTGGCAATGAGCTGGTGCTTTTCCAAAGGGTGGAAATTAAGCATTCCAGTGTAGCTTTGGTTTTTCGCGTCATTGTCATTGTCCTTAGTCTGTGTATGAATGAACCTTAAATTAGCATAAAGTTCCGCTTCCATCCAACCCGTGATATTGGAATTCAATTTAGCGTTAAATCCAAGCCCGCGGTTTCTAACTTTTGCCAGTTCCGTGTCGATCAGTTGTTCGGTATTTGTCAAATCCAAAGACGTACCGATACTGAACAACCCCTTTATCGGATAAATAAACTTACTTACTTTAGCGTAAATCAAGTGTGAATTGGCATAGTTATCCAGCTCGGAAGTTTGGGAAACAGCCCTACCGTCAGGCAGGAATAAATTCTCGTATATCAGATTATTTTTAGACCTTCTGAATCGGTAGGAGGCGCTGAAAAAATTTGATTTTACCGGGTTTCTGTAACGAAACTGTAAGCGATAATTCTGGGCAACCCTTTCCGGAAGTACACTATTAAAAGCATTTAGACTACGATAATCCCTCATGATAAAACCACTGTACAATTGATCTATTACTCCAAAATCCTTCCCTACTCCTATAGAAAGATTTGCCCTCCAGAACGCATTCAAATCATTGCTGATGTTTATGGTGGGTTCCGGGATAAAGCGGTTATAACTCTCGTTATTTCCGAGGTTTCTATTTTCAAGATCAAATTTGTAAAATTTAAAAGGAACCCGTAGCGTTAACCGCCATTGTTCACTCTTATACTGTGCGCTGGCTTCCGCGTACAAAAGGCTACGTTTCATGTAAAAATTATTCCGAAATTCACTCTCAGCCATACGTCGCTCGTCCCCTTCTTCCGTATACATTCTACTTGTCAGGTGGTCACGTCCAGTAATAAATCCGACCTTTGGCATTATAGTAAACGCTCCCAACGATTTAATCAAATGAATGGAATTATCAATATTAAACTTATTGAGATTGAGGTCTTGTATAATCTTATCGTATGGATCCCCATCATTCAGAGCATCCGCAAATTGTCCCGGCCAAACCTGTAGGGATTGGGGAACATTGTCATAGGCTATTTTCGAATAGATATGGAGAAGTTCTTTACCTAAAGGTATAATTCCTTCCAAGGTATTGCTGAAAGAATAATCGGGAATATCAGCCTGTTGAATAATATCATCTGAAATTGTATTACGTATAAAACCATGCTGCGTATTCCACGACCCGCGAAAATCCAGGGTGTTTTTCAAATAACTGTCTTTGGTATTTTTAAACCATACCAGTTTGCCTTCCAGACTATTGAAGTGAAGTTTATTCTGTTTATCCTCGGTAATCGCCACGGTATCGCCGGGTGTGAAAATCTGTGTAGCAGTTCTCCCTTCCTGGAATTGCCCATCGTTGAGATAGGAAACGTTCACCTTTAGCTGGTGGTCTTTCTTCAATTGTACAAGGTAATTGGCGGTAATTAGATGGGCATTATTATCCAGCCACAACCGTTCGGAGAATGGCGGGAAACTTAATTGCTGAATACCTACCCAATCCCGAGACTTTTCTTCAAGAAATTCTTCCGCATTATCAATGGTAAGTGTTTTGATCTCACGGGATACGTCAATACCGGCGTTGTTTGCTTGGTAAGATGCTATGAATTGGTGTTTTTTTGAAAAGAGCATGGGTGTAACATTCACGTCCCACAAAAATGGTGAAAATCCTGCACCGATCTTAGCCGCTCCGGTAGCGGTAATATTGTTTTTTAGTTTAATGTTAAGCGATGCCTTATCACTGAAAACTAAGCTATCCAATAACTTGATGGGTTGGTGGTTTTCCAATATTTGAACCTTACTTACTGCATCAGCGGGCAGGTTATTATTGGCTAAGTTATATTTACCTTCCAGCAAATCAAGCCCTTCGATATAATATTTTTGTATCGGGTTACCCTGATACAGAATTCTACCATCCGCCTCGACCTCTATGCCAGGCATTTTCCTGAGTACATCAGCTATCACCCTATCACCTTTCCCTTTAAATTGCGAAACAGTGTAATCCAAGGTATCTCCTCGTTGCTTGATTGGAGGAGGTGCCTTTACAAAAACTTCCTTCAATTCTTGTACAGTAGGCCTCAACGAGAAGTTTACGGTTTGCGACTTGTTAATCACTGAATGTGAAGTCTCCGCATATCCTAAATGGGTAACCTTAATGTTTATTGTATCAGTTTCGGCATTCACTGTCAGGCTGTAATTCCCTACTTCATCTGCAAATGCAAAGGCAGCAATTGTTATTTTTCCTTCCTCCGAAATAATAATATTTGCTCCCGGAAGCCCTTTGTTGTCTTCATCAAGAACACTTCCAGAAATAATGATCTGTGCCAGCCCCAATTGGCAGAAAAACAACAACAAAAGTACAGTAACAATATTTGAAAATTTATACTGAGGAGATAAAGCTGATAGGTGGGGATGAAAACTGGTCGGCATTATTACTTAAGCACTTCTATCGTGTTATTCCTACGTTTGAATCGATCTTTTACCCTTTTCTCATGTTCATCATCCATTGGGGAAAATCCTTCCTGTTCATAAAATTCTACCGTATTATGCATTAAGCGTTTTAAAGTTTTTTTGTATTCATTTTTAGTGATTTTAATAATCCTGTGGTTCTTTTCAGGAAAAGTTATTGTCTTATTATCTTTTATCTTTTCAAGTTTTGTCAACTCAAAACTATATTGTTGTTTCGTATCTTCTATTTTAACTATCAAACCCGGCAGTCCAATAAATTTATAGGGGCCCTCGCTAATGGGAATCTCGGTAGTGAACCAAGCAATATAGTCTCTCCCCTCATACGTTGTGGTTGCTTTTTGGCATGCATATCCGGCAATTTCCATTTTCTCCTCAGATATGTTCCATTGCATTGATTTTAAAGGCTCTTCATAAGTATAGGTGTGACGAGCTATTTTATCAAAATAAGTAATTTGTTGCTTCGGATAATTTTTAAATACCCGGGAGTCAAATTTTGACCTTGGCAAATTAACAACCTTCTGAACTGATTGCTGTATGTTGATCTTTCCTTCTTCTCTATCCCTCCTGATAATTACTTTCATAGAGTCTGCATAAAGACTTTTATAACTTAAAAATTTTGAGGTCCTGTTTTTACCTATTTCCAATATCATAAATTCTTCCTCCTTACTTCCGGTATCTGTTGAGTCCACCTGAAAAGTCATCACGTATGTACACTTTAAATTCAAGGTATCAATGGAAATATTTTTATTTTGAGCATCTAAAGACCCCATAAAAAACAATATACTTCCAAACAATATTACATGATGCTTCTTCATATAATAAATCATGTTGTTATCTTTTTTGAAAAATTAAATAAACTTTTAGATAATTAACATAAGAAAGAAAAGGATACAAGCGGCATCTGGCCACTCGCACCTTTTCTATTAATATCAGGCTTATCCACAAATATACTCGTCGAAAGCCTCAGCGTCCTCTTCTAAATATTGGATATCGTCAATGCATAGCACTCCGGTTTCTCCACATGAAGAAGTAAAATCAACACATTCCATAACTGCTTCGATTTCACTATTGAATGTAAAAGCATTTCCATAATTAGCCGTAAATAAAAAGGCTACTGCAAAAAGGCCAATCAATTTTTTCATAATTATTTCGGTATAAATTTAATAAATAACCTTAAACTTTTTAGATGCGTTAAGGTTTCACATCTATTAGCGCTAATAATTGAAGGTTATAAAGGTATCCGGATATAAATCTCAAAAACAAATAGTAGTAGTACAGATTCCTGAATTTGTAGTATAAATTCCAGAATTTAGTGCATTTTTCCTCAAATTGGAGCATCATTTCAAGAGAAGTCAGGTACAAAAATTGGTTTAGAAAAAACTATATTAAAATAAAATCATAATTTTACACTCCCCCATCTTAACAAAAATAGTATAATTCTGTCCCAATAGATACTATAATGAACAACCTAAAGTGGTATTTTTTTCTTTTATGTCTCCAATTTTCCACGATTTCCTATAGCCAGGAGGGGGGCAAACGAAATATTCAGGATTCCTTACTTCAAAAAAGTTATGAGGAATTAGAAAATTACTTTAATTATTCCCTTAATGATGCCCTCAAATCCAAAATTTACGCAAATGCTTATCTAAGGAAGTCAATTTTGGACAAAGATCGATCTAAACAGTCCAGAGCTTATGGTTTCCTCTCTTCAATATCAGAACTCCAAATTTCTGAAAAGTATGCAGATAGTGCCATAGCTATGGCTGCATCCATAAGTGACTATGAGCAACTTATTAACGGACATTTTAAGAAAGCAAGGGTATTAAGGGATATGGGCCGACGTAAAAGGGCACTTGACGAACTCTTGAAGATAAATCAACTCGCCATAGAAAACAATGACTTTCACCAGCAACTGAATGTAAAATATACCATTGGTATTCTGAAAAATGATATTGGAGAATTCGATGATGCCCTAAAAACTTTCAAAGAATACGTTTCTTATACGGAAGCCTTGTATAAAAAAGATAAGAAAAATTCAAGAATCTATTCCATAGGCTTGATGGCTCTCGGCGATTCATATAATCGAAACAAAAAGTATGACTCTGCCATAACAGTTTTGAAAAAAGGAAGGTTATTGGCCTTGAACAATAAAAATACAATCAATTCGGCATACTTTACACAATTGGGTGGGGTTAGTACTTATTATCAAAAAAATTATAAGGCTGCTATTGATAGTGTCCAAAGAGGAACAGACACTATTCTTAAACTTGGAGATGTCAATAATGGCACAGTAGGCTATTTGTTCCTGGGTAAAATATATAAGGACAATGATCAACAAGCAGAAGCTGCCCGATATTTTACAAAAGTAGATTCCATGGTACAGAACCATAATGTTAACTTCCCGGAAATAAGAGAAGCTTATGAATTTTTGATAGATTTTTATAAAGAAAATGGTAATTCCAGGAAACAACTCGAACATGTAGATCGATTAATGCGTATAGACACCACACTACAGAATAATTATAAATATTTGACTAAAAATATCGTACAAAAGTATGACACCTCCGAACTCATATCGGAAAAGAATCAGTTGATACAGATCCTACACGATGAAAAAAAAACCTTCAGAATAGGGCTTATCCTATTATTGGGGCTTGTGGTAATTACCAGTGGGCTTACCTACAATTATTACAGAAAACAACGTGTCTATCGGAAAAAATATCAGATGTTGTTTAATGAAAAATCATCCGGCAGAAAATTAAAACCGAAGAAAATTAAAACCCAAAAAATAGAAGGGTTAAATATTTCAGAAACTACAGTGCATCATATTTCACAAAAGCTGGAGCAATTCGTAGAGGAAAAACAATTCCTCAAAAATGACATTTCTGTGACTAACCTGGCCAAGGCTATGAATACCAATCCTAAATACCTGACCAGTATCATCAAATTCTACGAACAAAAAAACTTTTCAACCTATATCAATGACTTACGGGTCAACTATATCATTGAAGAATTAAAAAACAATCCTTCATTAAGAAAATATTCCGTTAAGGCCATTGCATATGAAGTCGGTTTTAACAACACGCAGTCCTTTTCAAAGGCTTTTCATAAAGAAACCGGAATTTATCCAAGCTATTATATTCAGGAATTGGAAAAAGAGGAATTGAATAGGTAAAGCGAAAGCAAATAACACGAAATAAACCATATAGACTATTTCTCAATAGTACAAATTCCGGAAATAGCGTTTAAAATTCCGAAATTTGTACCATAACTTAAACCTCATAAGCTTAATTTGCGACTTAAATTGCTAAATTTATCCTCGAATTTAATACATATTTACTTATGAAAATGAACAGCAAAGAAAACCAAAAATGATTGTCTTTGATTAAAACCCGAATTGCTTCGCTTTCTCCTCTTCATATGGAGCAGGTTAAAGGGGGAAATGAAGAAGATACTACTATTATTACTGGTCAAACCTTTTTTCCTCCAGGTGAAGAAGAGGAAGACGAAGATTAATTCCGACAGGCAAATTTGATTCATAAGCCGGTTTAATTTCCTTTTACAGGATTTAAACGGGCTTTATCTATATAAAAAAAGTAAGTCATAAAAGCATCCATATTTGTTATGAATAGGCCTTTCTCCCTAGTTATTGGTATGATTTTAGTTTATTGTCCCCTTCTAGTTGTTGCCCAGCAAAGTGCTCCACCACAAGCACCCGTAAAAACCGTTACGGATACCTATCACGGTGTGGAAATAGAAGATCCATATCGGTATATGGAGGACCTTAAAAATCCCGAAGTGCTGGAATGGTTCAAAAAGCAAACGATGTATACCAATGCCGAATTCGGAAAACTCAAAGGAAAAGATAAACTTATAGCTTTACAGAAGGTGGTAGACAATATGCAGACCGCCAAAATCACCCAACTCAAGATTACAGATAATGACAAGCACTTTTACTTGAAAAGAACACCTGATGACAATACAGCGAAGTTGTACTACAGGAAAAATTTCGAAGGCGAAGAAGTACTACTATTCAGCCCCGGTGAATTCAAACCGGATTCGGGAATAGAATATGTTATCAATTACATTCAACCGGATTGGGAAGGAAATCAAATTGCGATTAGTCTAACAAAAAAAGGACAAGAGGTATCAGAAATAATAGTTCTCAATGTAGATACTAAAAAAAGAGGACATCATACTATAGATCACTGCTGGCCGTCTGACCTAGGTGGGGTAAACTGGCTACCTGATAATTCTGGATTTGTTTATATACACCTCCCGGTTATTGATGCCAAATCAGATGATTTTTTGAAGAAAACCACATCGGTACTATATAAAATTGGTGATAATCCCAAAGAGCTTCGTGAGGTATTTTCGGCTAAATCGGTTTCTCCTGAGGAGGTAAAGCCAGAAGACTTCCCTGCTCTGTCCTTGAGAAATCGAGATGATAAATACCTAATCGGAAGGTTGGCAGGGGTTTCAGCTTATCAAAGTACGTATTACGCTCCACTCCCAAAAAACGGAGATCTGTCTAACTTAAAATGGACTTTATTATTCAAAGCAGGAGATCGGATAAGGAATGTTGTTGTTGTCGGAGATTCACTGATTTACAAAACAGCAAAAAATACGCCTAACTTTCAGATTTGTAAAACATCCATTCAGAACCCAGACTTTGATAATCCAAAGATTCTGGTCAAGCAAAGAAAAGATGCTGTAATTACCGATTTTGAAGTGACTTCCGAAGGTCTCTTTTATACAACCAACAAGAATGGTATAGAAGCTGCCCTCTATGAATTCAAAAACGGGAAGGAAACACTTGTGGAACTACCCGAAGTATCTGGAAATTTGTCCATTAAATCCAAAGGAGTAAATTACCCTAATCTGTGGGTCACCACTAAAGGTTGGACCAGTAAAGGCAACCGATATAAATATGATAGTGCCCTTAAAACATTTATCAAAGCTGATCTTGTGGAAAGATCTTCCCTACCGGGACTCGAAGACTTCGTTATCGAAGAACTTACAGTAAAATCCCATGATGGGGAGGAAGTACCTCTATCATTGATCTATAAAAAAGGAATGAAGAAACATGGGAAAAACAGAGTATTGTTCTATGGATATGGATCTTATGGATATTCCCTGAAACCTAGTATGTATACCAATTTGTATCTCTGGGTTGCTGAAGGGGGGATATTTGCAATCCCTCATGTTCGGGGTGGAGGTGAGAAGGGAGATGCCTGGTATAAAGCAGGCTTTAAAACCACTAAACCCAATACATGGAAAGATCTGATTGCCTGTACGGAATATATGATAGACGAAGGATATACATCTAACAAGCATACGGCCATCTGGAGTGCCAGTGCCGGTGGAATCCTTATCGGAAGGGCAATGACAGAACGGCCTGACTTATTTGCTGCTGCCATAATTCAGGTTGGGGTAATGAATTTAATCCGACAGGAAACCCAGCCTAATGGCCCAAATAATGTGAAAGAATATGGTACTGTAAAAGACCCTGAAGAATTTAAGGCCCTTTTGGAAATGGACGCCTATCATCATATTAAAGATGGAGTGCATTATCCTGCCACTTACATTACCGCAGGGATGAACGATCCAAGAGTATCGGTATGGGATCCGGCAAAATTTGCTGCCAGGCTACAAACCGCCAATGCTTCAAATAACCCTATTTTCTTCAGTGTTGACTTTGAATCCGGTCACGGTGCAGGAGACACCAAGGCTAAGCAATTTGAATCTTTAGCGGATATTGTGGCTTTTGCACTTTGGCGAACCGGGCATAAGGATTATGAATATAGAAAAAATTAAATTATCCCGGTCTTCTATACCATCAAATTAAGACTTAAAATTAAATTCCGTAATTACTAAGTCCATGCTTATCCTCCTACCTGGAACTGATCTCCTGCGGAAAGTATGTAGTGGAAGCTGAAATCCTCGAATATTCCATAAAATTCCAGGTATAATTAAGAAAAGGGGATTGCTCCCTTTTTTACTTCTTTAGGTTTTTGGAAAAATTAGTTAAAATGCAAGTACTTTATCCAAAGCCTCATCAGTTTCCTTTTGCATAAAGTTAGCCTGATACCCAATAGTAGTCGTAATTGAAGAATGCCTATATAATTTTTGCAATGTCTGAATCGGAATCTTATCTCCGGATAAATGCCCAAAAGTATGTCTGGCTATGTGCATCGTCAACCGCTTGTCTATATTTAAAGTTTTAGTAACCTGCTGCAATCTCCGGTTTAAATTCCTCGTAATCGTGTGTATCCGACGACTTACATACTCTAAATCTGTCATGTCAACTTCATTAAAATATGGAAATACAAAATCATCTTTTCCAGTTTTGAACTTTCTATATACTTCTAAAAGATTATTTGCCTTTTCAGGAATCTTTAAGGAAACCATTTTTTTATTCTTCCCCATACGGTAACTCAATCTATCATCTTTAAAATCTGACCATTTTAATTTAAGTACATCACTTACTCGTATTCCAGCAAAGTAAAAACTAATCAACCATACATGCACGGCCAAACGTTGAGCATCCGTGAGGCTTTCTGCACTTTCTAACAATTGAACTTCTTCCCTACTCAAACCTATTTTTTCGGATTCAAATGCTTTAATTTGTATTTTTCCCTTTCCAAAGGGATATATGTTGCGATCAACAATACGTTCTGAAATTGCTATATTAAATATAGTTCTAATTAATATGAAATAATTATTAACGGTTCTTGGAGAATGTTTTCCATCCTCCAAAATATGAGTCTCAAGTTTTCGCAAAAATAAGGGTGTTATCTCTCTAAAATACAGAACTGATTTTCCGCAAAATTCCTTTATTTTCTTTAATCTACTTTTATCTGCTCCATGACGTTCGAATTTCTTTCTTAAAAGTAAACGTTCTAAAAACAATTCTCCAGTTTCAAAAAAATCAATTTCTCTTTTTTGCACAATTTCTTTTTTCACTTCTTCCAAAGTGATATAGTTATCTAGTGTACTGGTAGCAATTAATTTAGAATTTGCTTTTGCTATTTTTTGGATAATAAAATTATTGAGCATTTTAGCATTGGGATGTGATTTTTTAACTTTACTATGCTTTTTATCCCAATACTTTTTGTCAATATACTGTCCAGTGTACTTATATATACTTCTCCGGTCTTTTGTTATCCTTAATGCTATAGGAAATAATCCTGCCTTATTTTGTTTTTTTCGTAAAACTGCCTGTATCGTTGCCATATTCTATCTCGTGTTCTCATTTTGATGGTATTAAATTTACAAAATCTCATACACAAAATCAATTTCCCAGGTACAACATAGGTACAACATAGAGTGATTTTAAATGATACCAGATGATTATAAACAATTTCAAAATACAACTTAAAATCTTGTTTTTAAGACTTTTAAGTTTTGTTTGTAGTAAACAGATTACAATTCATAACCCTGAGGTCACGGGTTCAAATCCCGTCTTCGCTACCGGTAATGACAAGGCTTCCGAGAAATCGGGAGCCTTTTGTTTTTCAAAACATCCTTCTTACAAGTAAGAATTATTAATTTCCATTAGTTTAATCAGAATACAAAACACATCTTCCATATCGTTTTTCCAATTCCAACTACAATTTTTCCTGCTTACCCAGGATGAATTTAGGAAAGACCAGTATAAAACCTTTTTGCTGATCTTTTTGGACCGCCTCCGGATGTTGGTAGGTATAGCAGGCAATGGTATCCGGATCACGCCAGAAATGCACGGATGTATATCCTCTGTAATGAGCCCTATCCAGTGCCCACATGGATGAATCGACATAACTTCAAGATATTTTCTTGAATTCTTTCGTTTTTTCATATCTTTAAAAATCAATAATTTACCTATTTGATTTCAAGATGTTCTTCAATAACACCAATTGTGATATTTACATCGGTACAGGTGCCGGGAAAAAGTTGATGCGCGATATTGACAATGCCGGGCATTCCATAAAAATACTATCTCCTTATCTCTCCCCTTTTCTAATTGAAAAGCTCATTCGCTTGCATCATAAAGGAATTAATGTACAACTCATTACTACTGATGATATTGAAGACTTTTATGGCTCCTGGGAAAGAAACATCCATAAACTCATTCTGCAAGAAATATATGTGGATAAAGAAGCACAGGCTTTAAGAAAGAAATGGAGAACCATATACAAGATACTCAACTATATCAACATTGGATTGGGGATTTCACTTATTGTACTCGCATTCAAACTACAGGATATAAGGCTCCGGTTTATTTTAATCCCCATGGCCCTATTGCTTTGGATTGCATATGCATATCGTTCAAAATTCAGGAAGAAAAGAGTATATCATTACTCCTATCGCCAGCTTTTCCCTTTTAAAGTGTATAAATCCTATAAAACCGATGGGCACAGCACGTTGCTGCACGGCAAAATATACATTATTGATGACTGTATTGTTTACCTGGGTTCCTTGAATTTCACCGGGGGAGGAACTCGTAATAATTATGAAACCCGAATACGGATCACAGATTCGGATCCTGTTTATGAAATCAGGAAGGAATTTGACAGGTTATTTTATGAGGAAAATCTTCCCGAACGATCTGTTCTGTCCTGGGGAAAGACATTATATCGGGAACCTATAAATTGATTTTTTCCATATCTCATAATTTGCCGTTAACACCTTCGTCTTCCGCTTCCTCTTTTGAGGTTTTAGCCCCATTGGCAGCAGTCAAAGGTTTATCGAATGATTTGGTGTGCCATCCGTATTTGTCTATGTATTCTTCAAGTATATTATTTGGGGAAAAACTCAATAAAAATCTACCTTTCATAGCAACAAGAGCATTCAAATCCCGCCGGAAATGTTCGGAAGTATATCCTCTATCTCCCAAAGGTTAAAGATGTGGGTAACTTCTCATGATTGTTAATGGCATAGGTTTTTTTCTTGCCTTTATAAATGAGTTGTTTTACCTTATTTTTCTTCAAATCAAATTCGTCTAAATTCTCATTTTGAATTTCCTTTTGGTCTACAATGATTCGACCTTTAAAAAACTTTTTGGGTAAATAATTTAAATTATGGCCAAAGCAAATTATGGTCCTGTTTTGACGGTTCGCCAAAAACTTCTTTTAATATATTTAGATGTACCGGAAGTTGAATCTCTACATTATTTATGTGGATAGCATTATCAGAACAATCAATTCGGATTTCGGGAATATGCTCTTTCTTGCTTTTAAATAGTTTTATCATCTTTTCTGCTTTTCGTTTATTACAACCACTTCGCGTTTATACCTTTGCCTTTAAATTCTTCAATAATATGTTCCTTTGCATAGCACAAAGTGGCTTTCTTTAAGTTGGGAAAATATTTTGCATCCTCGGTACTTTCAATGTCCCAATAGTCTTCCCAGCCTCCACCGTCAATAAGCAATTGCAGGTAAATCTGGTTGCCGCCATCTTGGTATATTTCCGTCACTTCTCTGGCAAGGCGTTTCGGGATGGGCAAATCCTTAAAATATTGGGTAACTTCAGGGATAGGCTCTAAGCATTCCTCTTCAATGTCGATAGTTCGTTTGTCGTACCATTCTACAAATTCATACACATCAAATTGGGGTTGGAGCAGCTTCTTTCTGTACATTAGTTCGTGAATAATAGCCACTTTGAAACCAAAGTCTTTAAACTCAATGATTTCCTCTTCTAACGATGGAATGCTGTATTTATCGGCAGGGATTTCTTTTTTATAATTCGAATTCCAACCGATGCTATACCCCAATGTGTTCCCGTCTTTTATAAGTTGGCCAATTTTGTGGGGGCCCAGTGCTACCGTACGCTTATCAAATTGTGCAAACGGCTTTCCTTCAACGAGAATTTCTCCATTGAAGAAGTGTTTTGGTTGCATTTTTATACCGTCGTGCTTGTTTGTAATCAACAAAAGTGACAAGATATGGGACGAATTCGCATAATTGGCATAAACTCCTTGATTGTCCCAACAGTCGATGGTCGTTTTGGTGACTTCGGTTCTTCCTTTTCGGGAGGGTTTTCCCAAGGCTTTGTACAGTACCGTAGAGGAAGTGGGAAAAACAACCTGCACTCCGTTGATATAAAACGCATCCTCTTTATAGTGAATATTTATAGGTTCGGCTTTTTTGTTGAATAATTTTATCATTTTCTTTCTGTTTCTTTTTGCAACGCTGATAACACGGATTGTATTGATTTTCGCCACTCATCGTTTCCGTAGCCATAGTTTTTATTCTCCTTTTAGTCTTTCAATCATACCATCAATCTCTTTTTCAGAAAAATCTCCACTTATACTTACTTTTCCTCCCATAATTTCAGATTGAATTATAGGCATAGAAACAATTTTATTATTAATTACAATCGCTATGGGTTTTCCAATATTCTCTTTTGTAAGTAAATAAAGCCTTCGGGCTCCATCTTTTTTTAGCACAATAATAATTTCTGGTTTATTATCATTGTATTTATTGTATTCCTTTTTGATTTCTAAAATGTCTTTTGGGGTGAGCGATGGGTTATCTTCCAACTTTATGTCTTTGTCTTCTGTTGAGTAAGTGTAATCAACTGTTGCATAAAAACCATCATCCTTGTCAACAGGAATTGGTTTGAATTTTTGCATTGGTTTTTCAATAGTCTCGCTGAAATTTTTAATTATTCCCTCAATTTCTTCGTCTATCTCATTAAATTGAGAAGCAATAACTTGATAGGTTTCTCCTGAATTGAAAAACTTTTCAAAAGCACTTGTCTGAATAAAATCGTAAATATCTTTAATTTCTTCATCGTTAAACACCTCATTGAAAGCTAAACTTATCCGTTTAACAATTTCATCGTCTGTTAATTTCTTTTCTAGCTCAACAACCTTAATGCTATCGTTTCCTGTTGCTTGATACTTTAGAGATTCTATCTGAAATTCATATTTTGTTTTCTTATTCTCAAAGAGGTTCAATTTTTTAATAATTGCTTCGGTCTTTTCCTGTCTCGATTGCCCGAAACTTACGAGTGAGGTTGTGATGAGAATCAATCCAATTGTAAGAGTTCTCATTTCCTTAGTATTCATTCTATTATTTGTCATTTGTAGTGTTGTGTTTATTAAAATTATGGCTAACTGCGATTAGCTGCTTAACCAGTGTCATTTGCGTTTTTTTAAGCTGCTTCTCCTCTGAAAATAAAGTGCTTATGTAACGGTTACCTTTATTAGCTGTTGTACTATTTTTCAATTCGTTTTTTTACAATTTCTATAAGCTCGTCTTTTGTCATAAACGTTTTTAAAAAATCTTCAAGATTCCCCTCATTAGTAACTTCTCTAAAATATACTTCGTGGTCGGTTCCAAATAAAGTTGGATTCTCTGGGTTTGGGTCAGTCAAACAGATATAATAGCTATCAGGATAACCATAACTATAAAATACTTCAACAAAGTCAGGCATTTTATCGTTAGTTACTTTTATTACCTCACTCAAATCTGTGCCTTCGTCTGTAAAATATGAGTTCCATTCTTCAAAATCTTCTGTTCCTTCTTTGAAAGGTGTGAAAAGCCTTGGTTGCCAAAATACTTGTCCATAACCTTCGTCAGTTATGCGAAAATATTTGTCAATTATTTTGTCATAAAGCATTTGTTTGTTGGTTTTGAAGCGTTCTTCGTTAATAAATTCTCCAATTCCATAAATTGGTTCTACATTATCTGCTGTTTGCCAAGGTGTGTCTTCGATTGTTTTTGGGTAAAGAACTTTGTTAAAAGTAATAGAGAGTATATCGTCTGCCAATGAATTACCTTTAACATTGTCTATGTTTCCTCCAAGTTTTTTTATTTTTTCTAAAATTCCCTTTTTCATCTTATCTTTTGTCTGATTTCGGTTGGTCAATCATTAATGCTAATTATAATATATTAATTATTCATTTTTGAACTGCTCTTGCCTGCCGTAAGGTAGGGATAAAGCTGATTACAAGCTATTGGGATGATTTACACTGGTTTCATCTGCAATTATCTACCTAATCTGCGTCATCTGTATTCTATTTTTTACTAATCACTCTTTTCTTTCCCGAAAAGAAATCTCAATTAAGTCATCATCCGAGGCAAATGTTTTATGGTGTGCTCCCAGTTCCTCTGCCTTTACCACAAGGGCTTCCTGTTCAAAATCAGTACTGTTCATTTGGTCGAGAGGTTTAGCAGTTTTACTCATTTCAATACTTTTGGCAATATGGTAAACGTCTCCTTCTATTTTAACTACCTTAAAGCAGCCAAATTCCAGATTCATACCTAAAGGACTTCCCTTTTCTTTATACACTTCGATACGGCCCAAGAAAACATCACCTCTATTTACACTGGCCATTTCCGCCTCTCTTTGCTCAAAATTTTCCATCCGTTGCGGTTGGCCAATCAATCCGTCATAGGCAATATAGCCCAGCATACCAACAACTGCCAAAAGAAAGAGCCAGCCTAAAACGGTTACTTTAAAACCTCCTTTTTGTGGAGGAACTTTCTCAACTTCCTGCTGGGCAAATGCTTTCATCTCCTCCGTCCATTTTCGTTTTGGAATGCGTGTTCCTGTAAACGTAGTAAACGTGTTATCTCTATATTCTAGGAGAACTTTTTTGTTTTTTAACACATAAAGGATTGTTCTTCCCTCTCGTTGAAATAAATTGAGCACCATTGGTTTACCCGGATTTTTCGGATTTTTAAGATGTGCCGCATCTACTTCTTTAATGCTGATGTTTGATATTCTAATCCACATAATTTGTTGCTTTTATGGTAAAACGGTATTGTTAAACTGAAACGGAAGCTCTTTTACGGCATTCTTATTTTCAATAAGAATCTCGATATAGCAACCTTTTGTTGGTTGTTCGGTTAAGTGAAATTGGTAGATGTTGTCTACTGAAGAATACCCACTGCTTACTTTCTTATCGTTTTCATTGTAGATGTCCATTCGGTAAAATGCTTCGTTTAATTTTTGATTGAGTTGAAACGTTAGCGTCTTATATACCGAGCTTCTGTTGGTTAGCCCCATAATTCTATCGAGTAATTGGCGCGCCTGGTTTATTTCTTCTTGTTCTTTATCGCTTATTGGGCTTTCTTTTTTTCGTTTTTCTACTCTGGCATCAATCATTTTTTGCATTTCCTCTTGCACATCGAGAAGCTTATCGGTGTCCATTAATTGTAAATCTATTTCAGGATAACTATCGGCTAACAGATTTTCGTCTTTACGCTGTAAAAAATCGCGGATAATTATTTTTCCTCCATTGGCTTCGGTTGGGGTAAAATAAAGTAGGCTGCCTTCAAAGGTTTTTATTTTGGTGACTTGGCGAATGGGTGCTTCTACGGTAAATTCCATTCGTTTATTATTTTTGTACGTATCGTTTTTGTAAAAGGGCCCCTTAATTTCTTTTAGCGATTTGCCGGTTTCATCTACCACTTTCAACTTGCCCAACTTTACAAAATGGTAATCATCTAACGCAATACCATTTACTGCAGTAGTGAATGTAATGTTGTTAATGGAATCTGATGTGCTGCGTTGTGTTTGTCCGTTAAGTCTTTCTTCTTTAATATCCTGCAAAAACAAGTTTAACTCCTGCGAATAAGAAGTAATACTTGATATACAAAAGACGAAGATTAAAATTAGTTTTGGTTTCATTATTGTTTTGTTTTTTATGGAATGCTGATTGTATTGATTAAGCTATTTTTTATCTGCGAACATCTTGCCTAATAATCTGCGTATTCTGTGTTCTACTTTACTACACTCTGTTTTTCAGTTTCTAACCAAGTTAAAGTGTATTCTTGCTCATAAACTGTTTCATATGTATGTACATTGTCTTTGTAGCCTTCAAGCCCTACTTCACCTTCATCTACATTTAAATTGGGCTGTGAACTTTGCTTTACCTTCGCTTTCATTTTGGCAATCAATTGCGAGCGATTTCTTTCTTCTTCACTCATACAATCGGCATAATTTAATGCTAACAATTTTTCTGCATTGCTTTTGTTGGCCATAATATATGCCGTAAAGTTGTAGTACATATAATCTTCTATGTACATTATTTTATTAGTTGGTGTTCTAAGGTCATTCCCGGCTTTATCCAATAAATAAGCACCCGACGAGCTGCCTTTAGATACGGAAACTTCAAAATCGGTTATTTGCTTTGCCTTGTTTCGAATACAACGTTTTATTTTTTCTACCCATTGTTTTTCAAAAAGCGACTCGTTTTTCATTATCCACGTATTGTGGTCTATTCCATTTACCGTCGTTATACGTTCATATCCGGAACTGTCTTTTTCCCGGGTAACCGATAAGGCAATACTGGAAAAATAAACCCGAAAACGAAAGGCTCTGTTGTCGGGTACAAAAGTTGATTGATGGGTGATAAAAATATTGTCGTAGCTGGATATGGAATCTCGCTTTTCCTGAATTCTTTTTTTAACACCGTCTATTCTTTTAGACTTTACAGGAACTGCATAGTCAATTAAATCACCTGTTTCAAAACGTGTAAATACGCCCCCTAATTTTTGGTTGACCAATGTGTTATTCTTAAAAAGCTTTACCCCAAAGCTTCTATCGCCCTCTCCGGGTAAATAGTTAGCCATACTTACTTTTATTTTTAATTTATCCCGATTATCCTTTAGCGCTTTTTCATCAAGTACCATAAACTCGCCCAATTCTTTATGTTTGATGTAAAGCGCATACTTCCCATTTGAAAAGTCTACGTCTTCTAACAATGCATCTATTGATTGGTTAGAATTACAAGCAGTAAAAAGAGAAAAAGAAACCACTAGCATAACTATTATTTGAATGTGAATTTTCATCTTTTTACTTTTTGGGCAAGGTGATAAATACTAGAATAATTAATGTAGCCATAAATAGCCCGATTACCGTTACCTTCTGCTTCCGGCTTTTTGGGGAAGACAAAATCAAGATTAGCCCGATTACAATAACCATCCAGCCTACTACTTCTGATTTTAAATAGGTGGTGAATATTTCTATTCCACCTACCAGAAGAAGCAATATTCCGCCATAAAAAGAAGTGTTTCCGTTTAATTTCATCTTTTAATTGCTTTTTTGGAATGCTGATAACGTTGATTGTGCTGATTTGCTCTGTTTTTATCTGTGATTATGTGCGTCATCAATGTTCTATTTATGCCCTGTTTTTTTAAGGTAAAGTGATGTTTTTCAATTGAAACGGAATTTCTTTTACGGCATTTTCACTTTTCACTTTAATCCTTAATTCTGTTTCAGGAACAAGACTTTCTTTTAGGCTGTAAGTATACGTATCACTATAAGTTGACGTTCCGTTAAATAAATTTTCTCCGTTTTTATATACTTTTATTTCAACAATCGCATCGTTTGGGTCTTCTCTGTAAAAATGCAATAGTTTTGAAAAGTCGCCGTCCCAGTAACTATAATCATTCACTGCCTTATCCAGGTAACGTTTTGCGACATCAACATCATAACCTACACCAGCATTTTTATGAATTTCTTTTACTTTTTTAATATATGCGGCTTCGTCTTCTTTTAGCTTGCTCAAGCCTTTTATATCTATCAATACCAATTTACAACCACTTATTCCTGTCAGCAGGTTTTTATGGTAATGCTGTTGTAAACTGGTAATATTCAGCTTCGATTTAAGCGCTTCTGAAATGGTAAAATATTCTATCGTTCCTTCTATGGAAACGCTTTTTGCTTTCCTTATCGGCGGCTCAATGCCGATTACTATTTCGTTGTCTTTTGTGAAATAGTTTGTGGGGTAAGGATATCCGGCAATCGGTTTTAAAGTGTTCCCTAAATTATCTACTGCATTGATTTTTGAAACACTAACTTGATGTTTTTCATCTACTTCAATGCCGGTAAGCTCGGTGGTCAATTCCAGTTTGCTGGGCCAAAAACCGATGTTTCTTTTTTCTTCGGTGCCTCTCAAGACCAATTCTTCTTGTTGGGCAAGTAATACTTGCGGAATAAAGCAGTATACAATAGCTATTAGAAATGTTGTTTTCATTGGGTTGTTATTAACCTTCATATTGTTCGTTCAATTTATCTAACACGTGTTGCAAGCTTTTATTTGCTTTTTCTGCAATTTCAGAATCTATAGCTGCTGTTTTTGAAACCTTGGTCAATGTTGCCTGCCGACCTGAAAAATCGAGATGCGCCATCACCGTACCGTCGCCCCAAAGAAAGTCATAGATTATTGCGGTGCCTTTTTCTGCTTGACTTTGATAGGTAGCGAGTTGCTTAAAGAACGAAATCATCGGGAGGATTTCCAAAAAGTTTTCACTGAACTGCAATAGGATAAAAGTCCATATTTGCGCTGCATCATGATATTGCTGTGAAGCTCCAAAACGTTGGTCGGTCACAAAATTCTTTATCAGCGTCCCATTGGTAGCATAAGGATAATGCAAATGATTTTGCGGAACGGTGGCAATATCTGTCGGGGAGTGCATCTCCCTGCTTTTCCACCAGGCGAGTACGTCAATATTGACCGCCAATGGTTTTGATTGCGCTTTTAAAAACGCTTCCAGCTTTTCTTTTTTTATTTCTATGCTAACGTATAGTGAACTAGGCTCTGACATTTTATTTAATTTTCAGTTCAGTGGTTATTTTCAATCGTTTATCTGATTTTTGGTCATTTAAAATTGCGATCAATTGGCAAGGATTTTTCACTTCGCCCTGTGTAAAAGTGATGACGGCACTCAATTGTTTGGCAACATTGTCGACGTTAATTCCTGTCTCTGTAAAGGTGCTGAACAGATTCGGGTTGTCAAGGATTTTAGTGCCTTCTCGGTCCTTTAATTCCAGCGAAAGCGTGGGAAATACCATATCATTTTCAGTCGTTAATCCTTTTATGCCTTCTAACAGCAACATAAATTTTTCGTTTTGGTTTATTTCAGAAGTTACCACCGGTCGTTTTTGGCTTTCATTCCACAGATAAATAGTGGAATACGCAATGCCGGTGGATTCAATAGTGAGCAATCCGGCATCTTTTACGGTAAAAGGCATTTTATAGGTGAAATTTCCTTTGCCTTTTGCATCCCATATATGGATGTGTGCTTTATATTTTTCGTTGTTTTTATAAGGTAGAGCAGCGGTAAAATTGGCCTGTAATTGTAGTGGTGATAAGCTTGTTCCTTCATATATATCGGCAAGTAGATTGGCATAAGAAAGTACCGTGTCTTTTTCGTTTTTTACAATGTCTAATGATAATGCGGGATAGGTTTTGTCATTTATTTTAGTGAAACCGGTAAGATTCTCAAATACAAAATTTACTTTCTCGCCATACACGAATTGGTTGTTTTTGGTTGGCTGCCCGCCAGTTTCTATCGTTACTTTATCACAGTTGATACCATCGCCTTTAGAAACAGCTCCGGTGATAAAATCTTTGCTTGACGACTTGTTGAATTCACAAGAAACAAATAAGATAGAAGCCGTAAAAAGCCCTGAAATAAATGTTGTTGTTTTCATTTTCTCTTTGTTGATTTTTGATAAGAATGTTAAGTTGCTTTGTTGTTCCATAGATCAATTGTTTTTGCATTCATCATTGTATCATCTTTAAATTCCGCGTCCGCCGTAAAATGATTTTAGTACGAGGTTGACCTCTTTTTTGAATTCTTTGTACGAAAAATTGTGGCTTTGTGCCATTTCCTTCACCTTTTTCCTGAGAGCACGCTGACGTTTAAACATCATCACTCCGGCGATAAGCAAGCCGAGTACAATAAAGCTGAGTATAACAACCATCGTATTTTTTATGTTATTGGATTCGGCGATGGTATAGCTTTTTCCTGCAACAAAAAAGTTATAGCCTGCAATAACGATAATCATTAAAATAACAGGAATGCGTACCCACCAATGTCCTTTTAAATAGTGTTCATATTCTTTAAGAAAAACTTCAAAGTCTTCTTTATTTACTTTCGGAATAAATTGTAGGTCTGTGATTTGCGGTTGATTCATTTTTGTCTGTTTTTGTTGGAACGCTGTTTTTAGTTTTAAGTGACTTAAAACTTATGACTCACAACTGCGTTTGTTCTATTTTTACTGTTCATCAATTTCGCTTAGTATTTCGTCTATAAATTCGAAAAAACCGATTTCTCCTAAAATTTCCCAAGTTTCGTGGTCCCAATCAACAGTTACATTGCTATTGTTTTTATAGAAACATTGGGCATTGCCGGCACCATCGGGGCAAAATTCAAGTAAATCGCTGAAGGTGTAGCCTTGCGGCGGTGCAATATTTTCTCCCTCGCATATCGGGTCCATTAGTTCTGCCATCACTTTTAGGTGCTGATTTTCCATAACATAATAGTTACCGTAATGGCTTGCGCCAAATCCGTTATGTATGGCATAGAGTGCTTTTAAGTCTTTGGGAACACCCCAGTAATATGTTTTCAGGTTTCTGTTAGGCACTGGGTTTAATAGCGGAGCGCCACCGGTAAATACTGTAAAATAATCTCTACCATCATAAAGTTTCATCTCCAGTAAATAGTGTAAATACCAATCGTTTTCCCGCTTTTCGGCATAAATAAACTTGCATCTGTTTTTTAATGCTGACATTAAATTTGGATTTTTTTTAGAAATTGGCTGAAAGTTTTCCGTTATAAATTCCGCTATTGTTTTATTGTTTCGATTGAACCAAGGGCAGTCTTTTGGGAATGCTCCAAGTTGATAAAAGTTTGAACTATTTCTGGATTCAAAAACAAGTTTCACGCCTTCAAAGCCGTATTTATTTATAATTTTATTTTCCAAGTTTGTCGTTCGGATAAATTCTGAATTAAACTCTTTTTCAGAATCGCTTTTGAGTTCTTCCCGAAATGTAGCTTTTAATTCAGCGGTCAGTTTTTCATTATTATTCTGACTATTTGCTTCCAAAAAAGATAAAATTCCCATTGAATTCGTTTAAACTTTTTTCTTTTTGATGGGTTTGAACTTTTTCAAAGCTAACACAATAAAAGCAAGATAGTTAAACCCTGTCCAGCTTGCCACGGTGGTGTCAAACCTGTTTAGTAATGACCGGAAACTGTCCATCCAGGCATTGGTTCGCTCGATGGCATATCGCTGGTCATAAAGTTCTTTGTCAAAATAGTCATCTCTGTCCTTGTCACTGTTACGCCTGTTGAAACAGATATTGGCATTGATTTCCTTTTGGGCACAAGCCTGTCGGAAATCCTTGGAATCAAAGCCCGCATCAGCATTGAGGAACAACCCATCCACACGGAGGTCAGCATCTTCCAGAGTACCAGTGACTACTTCGAACTGCACCTCAATGTTATACAGGTCGTTATGATTGCCGGCAACAGGTTCAGACATAGCTAAAGGTAGTCCCTGCCTTTCGCTAAGGTATAGGGCATTGGTGGTTTTGCGCTTCTTACGGCCTTGGTATTCCACTTGTTCCCCGCCCCTGATGGCCGAGGTGTGACTGCCATCCAGGTCCACACTGGAAAGGTCAAGTTTTGATTTATGGCGGTTGAGGAAGCTCACCCAACAGTCTTTCCAAAAACCGCACAAGCACCATTTCCGGTAATGGTAGTAAACCGATTGCCAACTTAGCACTTTACTGTCAAAAAGGGCTTTTACAGGCACTTGATGCCACTGCACACCGGTCTTGAGCTTGTAGAGGATGGCGTTAACAATCTCAACCAATGGAACGGTCGGGGCAAATCCTCGATGAGTTTTAGGTATGTAAGGAACTATTTCCAATTCTATCGTATCTTTGTCAAGTACAGAGTACATAAAGGGTTGGTTT
>NZ_JBRKIS010000004.1:0-26794 GCF_052983315.1 Sinomicrobium endophyticum | reverse complement strand
TGCTTTTGACCCAAAGCCCGTTCCAGCTCCTTAATGCGCTCTGCCTGCTCTTTTTGCTTCTTTGATAAACTTTTACTTTCCACTATCATTCGTGTATTACTCACGTAAAGATCGGAATATTTACGTAACCATTTATATACCGCCGTGGTACTTACCTGATAAAGCTGGCTAACATCACGAACCCGGAGTTCTCCCTTTTCAATCTGCTTGACTAATTGCAATTTGAGGCCTAAATCAAACACTCTGTGTTCTTGTCCTTTTTTCATTATACATTAAGTTTAAGAAAAAAGGCAACCTATGTTAGGCTTAGTCAGTTTACAAAACGAGGTGGCTGAGTGACAGCCGCAGGCTGTTGTACCGAAGCCACCGGTTTGCATGTTTAAGCCAGAGCGGAGGCGGCTGAGTGTTCCGGCGGAGCCGGAATGTATCGAAGCCCCGGGTTCTACTCCCCCGTCCCTGTTCCCGGCCATATGCCCTTCTCTATAGGATAAGACACCATTTTATCCGGGTCTACTTTTACATACTTTATCTTTTCTCTTCTCCAGGTATATACGATATGGATCATACCGTCCGCTCCCTGGATTACGGAGGGATAGGAATACTGGCTGATCTCGGAGTCTTCGAGGATAAGGGATGCTTCCCAGTTAATACCGTCATCGGACAGGGAAACATGTAAGGGAGTCCTCGGGCCTTTTACTTTTCCGTCCGGTGGCAATACGTGATTGTATACCAGCAGATGTCTTCCGTCTTGCAGGGTCACGGCATCGGTGCCGGAGTTATTGTTAGGCAGGTCAAGCAATTCCCAGTTTGACCAGGTTTCCCCGTAGTCTTCGGACCATGAAGTGGCCAGTGCCCTGTTCCGGGTACGGCAGATGATCTGTAGTTTTCCGTCTCCGTGTTTGAGTATGCTGGGCTGAATGGCATTTATGGGCTCCGGTCCTCTCGGGATGGTATCGGTCATGCTCCACGTTTCTCCGAAATCGGGGGTGATTTCCATACGCACATGCCAGCCGTTTCCTTCGGTACTGGTAGGGCATACGAGCTTACCGTTTCCGACAAGTTCGGGTTTATTCTTTACCGGCCCTATATATCCTTCGGGCAGTTCTTCGGGCTCGGACCAGGTTTTTCCGCCATCGGAAGAAGTCATTTTTAATCCCCACCATTCGGATGGTTTAGGGCCTATTTTATAGAACAACAACAGGTCGCCATCGGGAACCTGGTACAAAACGGGATTCCACGACGGGTAGCGCAATGTATCGTTTATAACACCATTGGCTACTTCTACGGGTGTACTCCAGCTATCCCCGGTATTATGGCTTACCCATATACCGACATCGGGATTACGCTCCTTGGTGCCGCCGAACCACGCGGCTACGAGCCCGTCCGGGGTTTCGGCTATGGTTGCGGCGTGACATGAAGGATACGGCGCTTCTTCATAAATAAATTCGTCGGTTACAATCCCTTTCCTCCAGGTCTCTTCTTCAGGGGATGTCTTGTTTTCGGTCTTGCAGTTATACAAGGTCAATGCAACACATACCAATGTTGCAATACGTAAGGTTTTCATGTCTGTTTTTATTGTTTTTATGGCTATCATCTATCGCTGCTAATGTAAAAAATACATTTATTAAGGGTATCCTGCACTGTCCCGACTTTACTGTTTTATCCGTCGATACGGATCGAATAAGTCCCCGAAGGCAATTTCACAATGATCTTCTCCTGTTCCCGGCGATAATCTATTCCGCTCCGGTTTAACTTTTTCTTATCGATCTTCACCTTTTCCGCTTCTTCTTCGGGAAGATATACTTCTGCCGATGTGTCCGGCGGGATGGTTACCTCCCACTGCAGTTTTCCGCCTTTTTTGTACCAGTGGCTTTCGATAGGCCCTCTCACGGAATTGTAAGTTGCGGACACTTTATCCAAGCCGCTGTTAAAGGCCGGCTTCATCATTATCTTCTTAAACCCCGGATAATCCGGAGCGCTTTTTATCCCGGCGAGGTCTTCGTAATACCAGATCAGCAGGTCACCGAGTAACATAACGTGGTTCTGCGAGTTCATTTTAGGACTGGCGGTGTTACCATTCCACAATTCCCATATGGTAGTGGCCCCGTTCTCTACCATGTATCCCCAGCCCGGATAGGTAGTATTGGAAGCCAGTCGATAGGCAAGATCGGCCCTTCCGTATTCGGTCAGGGTACGCATGAGGAACTGTGTACCTATAACCCCGGTACTTATATGGCCGTTATTGGTCTGTTCTATGGTATTTACAATATTGCCGAATACTTTTTCCTTTCGGTCATTCGGAGTCATTCCAAAGGTCAGAGGCAACAGGTTTGCGGTTACGGTGTTATTGTCGTACTGATTATTTTCTTCATCAAAGAAACGAGCGTGAAATGCAGATGTCATATCTTCCATAAGGGCCTGGTAATGCCTGATGTCTTCCTGCGGAGCATCTATTATCCCGGCAAACCTCGTCATCAACTGCAGCAGGTGCACATAATAGGCCGTAGCCAGTAATACCCCGTCCGTTTTACGCGCGGGATCTTCGGAATGGATAAGTTCCAGGGATTCGGGGGGCACACACCAGTCGCCATACTTGTCTTTGGTCATCAGGCCTTCGTTAAGATAGTTGGCTTCCATGTACCGCATCCACTTTTTCATGGAGGGATAATGCGCTTTTATACTCCTGCTATCCGCATATTGGGAATACAGCATATCGGCCACGGTAAAATAGGTCGCGGGCCAGGTAACATTGTCGCCGTAATACCTCCAGAAAGCAGGAGCCACATCGGGAATACCGCCGTCTTCGGTCTGTGCATTCCTGATATCGTGGAGCCATTTGGCATAGAGGGTAGCGTTGTTAAAAACAAAACTTTCCCCGTAAGCCCCGGTAGCCCTGTCACCCAGCCAGGGTTGTCTTTCGTTACGCTGCGGACAATCGACAGGCATACCTTTATAGTTGCCTCTTATCCCCCAGTAGGCATTTTCGAAGACCCGGTTGAGGGTGGCATCGGAAGTCTCGAAAGTCCCGGTGGTTTCCATTTTATCATATATTACTCCCCCTTTGAAATTCCATAACTCAGGCTTTCCGGGAAAACCTGATATTTCCACGTAGCGGAAACCGTGATAAACAAAAGTGGGCTGCCATGTTTCTTCTCCACTTCCTTTCAAAGTATATACGTCGGTTACTCTGGCATCGCGAAGGTTTTCGGTATAGAGCGATCCGTCTTCTTTCAGGGATTCTGCAAAGCGCAGGGTTACGCGGTCGCCCCGGTTGCCGTTTACTTTAACCTGCAACCAGCCTACCATATTCTGGCCCATATCGAGAATATACTTTCCTTCTCCGCGCTCTTCTATGGCAATGGGATCAATTTCTTCCATCACCCGCATTCCCGGGGTCATCTGTGCTTCGTAAAATCCGCCGGGCTCCTGTACATAGGTCGCGTTTAACCAATGACTATCATCATAACCCGGCTGGTCCCACCCGGGCATTTCCTTACGGGCATCGTATTCTTCGCCGTCATACTCATTATTTGTACGAATGGGACCGTCGGCCGTGAGTTTCCAGCTTTCATCCGTTTTGATAACTTCCCGGCTGCCGTCGGTGTATTCTACATCTAACTGCATGGCCATTTTCGGGAATCCGAAAGTTTTTATTTTATACGGTTTGTAATGCTGCCGCATGGTAAAATACCTGCCATTACCCAGGATGGTCCCTACGGCATTTGTACCGGATTTGAGCATGGGAGTGACATCGTAGACGTTGTATTTTACATTTTTGGTGTAATCGGTAGGTACGGGAGCCAGTACCTGTTCACCGGCTTTCCGGCCATTGATGTAGAGTTCGTACATACCAAGCCCCATGATATAGACTTTGGCTTTACGCACTTCTTTTTTAAGGTCTACTTCCTTACGGAGATAGCGTGCGGACAAACGGGAAAACTGCGTTATGCCATCCCACGGAAAAGCCTTGTCCATACCTATCCACCGGGTGGACTTCCATTCGGCATAATTCAGTATACCCATACTCCAATAGGCCGGGCTGCTCCAGGAAGTTTCTCTGTTACCGGTCCACACTTTTACTTTCCACCAGGCTTCCTGCTTGCTGTGCAGGGGTTTACCTTTATAGGTTATGTAGAACGCATTTTCGTCCTGTACTTTTCCGCTGTCCCATAAATCGGCTTCGTTCTTTTCGAGTTTTTCTTTGGTAGATGCCACCAATACCCGGTAAGCCGTGCGGCAGGTATTTGGTTCATTGGTCCCTAACTGCCAGCTCAACCTGGGGTTTACTACATCTATACCCTCGGGATCGGTCAGCATTTCACATTGCAGGCCGATTACCCGTACATCGGTATCGTCCGTAGCTGCACAAATTGTCGTCAGGCTAACCAGGCAGTATATCAGGTAAAGGATACGGGTGTGCATGTTATTTGTTTTTGGTTCTTATTTCTATATTTCTTTTACCCTCAAACTGGTGCTCGTTTGAGTAAAGCGAAAACGAGTACCTATTGTAAAGCGCGTTTGCAACACGCATGAAAGGGCATTACAAGTGCCAAATAAAATCGACACTCGTTGCAAACGAGCGCCAGGTTAAATCCAGGTTAAATCCCTAACTGGTGCTTGTTTGAGCAAAGCGGAAACGAGCACCTATTGTAAAACGCGTTTGCAACGCGCACGAAAGGGCATTACAAATGCCGAATAAAATCGACACTCGTTGCAAACGAGCGCCAGGTTAAATTTTGACAGCCCAGACACTGGCACTTATACCCAAACTGGTGCTTGTTTGAGCGAAGCGGAAACGAGCACCTATTGTAAAGTGCGTTTGCAACGCACACGAAAGGGCATTACAAATGCCGGATAAAATCGACACCCGTTGCAAACGAGCGCCAGATCAAGTTCTACCAGGTCAAGTTTTTATTCTGTTATGATCTTCTCCAATTGCCTGGTTGAAGCTATTTCCTTTCCGTTACGGAATACACGAAAGCCTTTGCCTTTATAGTACTTCTCCCCGGTTTTATCCCATAGGATGGTGAGAATGTCTCCGTGATACAGTACATTATCCAGGCAAAACCAATCCCATGTATCCTGAGGGATAAGCGGGCTCACTTCTATTTTGTTGTCTTCCCTCGGGCGGAGCCCTATAAGACCATTAATAATCAGGTCGTTAAAGGTGGAATGATTGTAATACCTGCTTCTCTCCCGGTCTCCCATTAACCAGTACCCGGTAGTTTCGTCGAGATATTCCCCTATGTATGGTCTGCCACGGTAATACTGGCTTTCGACATACAGGTTCATATGTTTAAAATAATCTTCCCTATTTACGTAGTCCTGTTTATACCCGTTGAGTACATTGGCCATAGCCGTCAGGGTCTGGGCAGTGGCAAAAGGCCATACGGCGCCGTCCCATTCACAGGTCCCGGAGCCATGGGTACGAAAGCGGGGACTCCGTCGCTCGGCGGTAGTAAGACCGAAAGGAGCGAGAAAACCTTCCTCATCTTTCACTTGCTGCCACGCTTCTTCATAACCCTTACCCTGCTCCGGGAGGTTAAAATACCAGGGGATAAATCCTATAGCTTCTCTTACGTTTGCAGAGCTATCGGCCTGTTTATAGGTTTCGAAAAAACGATCGGAACTGTTCCACAGGGTCTTTTGGATTAATTGTCGCAAGGTATCCGCTTTTGCATCGTACAGCCCCGCAAGCCCCATATCACCTTTCAATTTGGCTATACTGGCAATAGCCCGTGCATTACCATACATATAACTGTTTATGGTGGGGCGTGCATTTCGCTCATGACGGCTCCCGCTCAGGGATTCTTCCATACCGTCTTTAACATCGTTCTGCCAGAACAGTCCGTCGGGACGTTTCCTGTTTTCTTCCCACCCCTTATACTCATCCACCAGGTCGGGTAACATATCAAACAAAAATTCCTTATCGCCGTTTACGAGGTAAAGGTCATAGAGGGAAGATGCCGTCCAGCTACTGAAAGAGTTTAATTTTTTCATAGGAGCGCCATCATTTCCGCGGTACCAAAGGTGTACATCCTGTTCTATGTATTCCGGGTTGTGCAACCAGCGGAATTCGTGAATATGATGCCCGAGGGCGCAGCTTATCAGGTTGTACTTATCGGCATATGAACGCTCTACAAGGAACTCGGTAATACCATAGCCTTCGGGAGTGTTTTTAATATGCTTACGCACACTCCACCAACGGTAATAATACATTTCTTCGAAATTGTCCTGCGGACACTCGAATAACGGAATATTGTCTTTCATCCATGTCCAGGCACTATCGTTGGGTATGGCCTGACGAATGTTCTCGTCTTCCATACGGTTAAAGTATGCTGCATAATGTTCAAAATCTTCCGCTTTCAGCACGGCAGGTTTACCGGCCTGCCCGTCCCTACCGCAACTGATCGTTGTAGCAATAATGGTGATGAAGAGGTATTTAAGGATAGGTTTCATTTTTAGTTGTTACAGGTTTCAGGTTACAGGTTACAGGTTACAGGTTTCAGGTTTCAGGTTTCAGGTTTCAGGTTGCAAGTTTCAGGTTATAGGTTTCAAGTTTCAAGTTGCAGGTTTGAGTACAAAACGAGGTGGCTGAGTGTCCCGAACTATGTTCGGGATGTACCGAAGCCACCGGTCTACCCTCCATAAACCGTATATGTTTTTCCTGCTACGGTCCGGAGATCGTATTCTTTATACCGGGGTAACTTTACTTTGTTCAGTTTGGATTTATCTGCTATAATGGGTTCGGCTACTTCGGGAACCGTAAAAAACGGGTTCGGGTTTTCTCCTTTTGCTCTTTGGAGGTTTTCTCCTTTTAACCCGGTTGCGGAACGCAACCTGAGGTTTCCCCCGTTTTTGGATTTCATAACAGCTTTATGGAGCTTACCGTTTTTCCAGGTCATATCGAGTATAAATCCTCCACGGGTTACCAATCCTTTGACTTCGCCGTCTTCCCAGGCGGAAGGCAATGCCGGAAGCAAGTGTACGGCACCTTCCTGGCTTTGTACGAGCATTTCGGCTATACCTGCTATACAACCGAAATTCCCGTCGATCTGGAAAGGCGGGTGTGCATCGAACATATTGGCATAGGTGCCCCCTCCTTTTTTTCCGGGGACTACCAGGCTAAGCTGGTCCTGTAATAATTTGTACGCATGGTCGCCGTCGAGCAATCTGGCCCACAGGCACACTTTCCATCCCATAGACCACCCGGTGGATTTATCCCCGCGAAACTTTAAGGATGTTTTTGCTGCATCGAACAGTTCCGGGGTGCGGAAGGGGGAAATCTGGTTACTGGGAAACAGCCCGTAAAGGTGCGACACATGCCGGTGTTTATCTTCGGGATCGTCCCAATCGTGCATCCATTCCTGCAACTGGCCGTGTTTTCCTATCTGCATGGGAGCAAGCCGGGCTTTGGCTTTTGCCAGTTCGGATGTGAGATCCTTATCTGTCCCCAGTATCGCGGCTGCTTCGGCAACGTGGGTAAACAGATCGAATACAAGTTGATTGTCCATTGTGGTCCCGGCTGCTACTGATGCTTTTCCGCCTTCTGCGGCATGGGTATTTTCGGGAGAAACGGATGGTACCACCACCAGCCAGCCATGCTCGGGGTGCGGTACCATAAAGTCAAGGAAAAACCGGGCCGATCCTTTCATTACAGGGTATATTTTTTCCAGGTACCCCTTGTCTCCCGTAAAGAGGTAACGGTCCCATAAGTCCTGGCAAAACCACGCTCCTCCTGTGGGCCACATTCCGGATGCGGCCATGTCTATTGCCCCGGTAAATCGCCATATATCGGTGTTGTGGTGCAGTACCCAACCATCGGCATCATACATGACCCTGGCGGTTTCTTTCCCGCTTTCGCTCACTTCTTCGGCCATCTGTACAAAGGGTTCGTGCATTTCGGTGAGATTGGTGGATTGTGCCGGCCAGTAATTCATTTCGGCATTGATATTTACGGTGTATTTACTTTCCCAGGGCGGAAAGAGCTGATCGTTCCAGATGCCCTGTAAATTGGCAGGTTGTCCGCCGGGTTGTGAACTGGATATCAGCAGGTACCGGCCGAACTGGAAATACAGGGCAGCAAGCTGAAGATCGGATACTTCGGAAAAGTTCCTGATCCTTTGATCGGTAGGTAGCTTTGCGGCATCGGTAATCCCGAGATCAAGAAACATCCTGTCCATAAACTTGCGGTAGTACGCGGTATGTGCGGAACGGATATTGTCAAAATTTTGAGCCAGGGCCTTTTGGAGAAGGTCCCTGCTCTTTTGTTCCTGGTCTGCGGACAGTTCTTTATAGTTCTTAAAATTGGTGGCTATGGAAATATACAGGGTAGCTTCGTCTACGTTGTCGAGACTCATAATGCCGTTCTGTACGGTAATTTTTCCTCCCCGGTGTGTTGCCGCCAGCCGGCCCATAAACTTAACTCTTCCTTTTTGCCCTTCTACGGTACTGCTAACCCCGGAAAGTACCAGCTGGTCTTCGTCGGTATAGGGGTCGGTATGATCGAACGGGCTGTTCATGGAAAGATTACAGGTAATACTTCCCGGTTTGTCGGCAGAGAGCTTAACGGCTATAACATCGGTCCTGAAGGCGGTGATGATCTCTCTCGTATAGGTTACATCGCCTGCTTTATATTTTACGGTAGCAGTAGCATTGGCAATATCCAGGTCCCGGTAATAATCGGTATACGCCGCATGCCCGGGAAAGGAGATATACAAACTGCCGAAGGTCTGGTAAGGCATCCCGTTATTGGTCGTAGCCATCATTTCCTTGTTGACCAAGGCATCGGCTTCCTTATATTTCCCTTCGAAAATAAGTTTTCTGACCTCGGGCAATGCCTTTAGTGCTTCGGGATTGGCATTATTATTCGGTGATCCGGCCCATATGGTTTCTTCGTTCAGTTGAAGGCGCTCTATGGCAGGGTCGCCGAATACCATGGCCCCGAGCCTGCCGTTACCCAGCGGTAGGGCTTCGTTCCAGTTTGATGCGGGTTTGTCATACCAGAGTTTCATCCGGTTTTCCGGGGATTGTGCATGCAGTGTAGCAATTCCGGAATAAAAGGTTAACAGTAATACGATGTGCAATAGTTTCATCGGGATGTTTGTTTTTTATTGTAGTTCTTAGTTGTTAGTTCGTAGTTTGTTAGTTATCACTCTCCCGAGTTTCGGTACGGGAAAACGCCGAAGGGTTTGCCCAGGGTTACTGATTAGAGCGCTTTTTTGTTTTCTTTTCCAAAAAGTTTATATAGTGCATTAATATCTTTCAGGGCATTTTCCGGGAGTTTTTCTCCGTTATCACCGAATACTTTCAAGGTGTTCTCTTCTTCTGCCACACAGGCCGATTCGTCTATTTCACCTTTACTGTTCTGTACTTTTTTCAGATCGAGATCGAGGTATTTTGCCATAAAACGGTATACGGCCATTCTTTTGGATTTTCCATAATCGTGGCCTTCGTCGGGGAAATGGGCATTGCTAACCCGGTCTTTTTTGCCGTAAAAACCATATGTGCGTCGGATAAAGGGAAATTCGAGTTGGGGGACGGCATGGGTCCAGTCTTTTCCGTCGGAAACTACAAACTGTGGCCTCGGGGCTGCCATAGCGGCGATCTCGGCATTATTGGTCCCGTTGCCGCAAAGGTGCAGGGGCTGACCACTCTCGCAGGGACAACCACCGGAAAAATGTGAGGAAACCATAACTACGGGGGCAGATACTTTTACCCTGTCGTCCAGCGCAGTGAGGAACATGGTATGTGAACCTCCGCCTGAACCTCCGGTTACCGCAACCCGTTCCGGATCGGCATGGCGCAGGGTAAGCAGGTAGTCCAAAAGGCGCATGCCATCAAGTACCTGTACGGTTGCCGCAATACTGTTATGATGGTATTCGTAAGGAAACTGCAATTGTGATTCTCCCCAGCCAAACAGGTCAAAACCGGCTACTATAGCGCCCATCCTTGCCAGGGTGGCGCTCCTGACCTGCTGGCTTTCCCGGTACCTTCCCTGGCCGAAATGCCCGTTGGGACATACGATAACCGGGCGTTTTCCTTTCAGGGGATACGGTTTGTATACGGAACCTGTGGCATATACTCCCGGGAGTATTTCGAGTGCGATATTTTCTACGCTATAGCCATTATAAATCCGTTTTTTGGTAAGGACCGGTTTGGTCCCGGGCGCTTCCGGGGCTTTATCGAGCCACAGGGCAGCGTACATACAGCTTTTAAGGGAGTCCCTGCGCTTTTCCCAACTATCTTTGTCGTTATACAGGGTTTCCAGGTATTGCAGACGCTCTTCCCCCACGTTTACGGAACGCCGGGGATATTCGAACTTCCGGATAATGTAGACGGAATCGGACTCCTTAAAGAAAGTCAGGTCGAACGGGGCGAGAATATTGGTAAGAGATATTTCCGGGTGTCCGTAGCGTATACGCCAGTCGGCATAGTCGAGGTTCTTATCTTTCAGAAGTCCTCTTTCATCTTCAACTGTTACATTAAATATTCGTTCTATTTTATTAATAGTGTGTAAAATAGGTTCATTGTATTTACTATCGGAGTTTTGTGCAAACAGTTTACTGCCATGAGCCAGAAGGAGTAGCAGGATTAAAAATATTCCTCTCCCCGACATAGCATTTATACGTTCTTTTTTTATCTTTTTCTTATTCATAACCCGTTTTTATGTGGCGGTTCCAATACATATTCTACCGTATATTTTCCTGAACCGAGATGAAACGAAGGTAAATTACTACCTGTTATCTGATCGCTCTCCCGTATGATTTTCCCGTTTATGGTTATCCCTTCGGACTGTGCCCCGGGGAGTTTTACCGTGGCGGTGGTATTTGCCGGGATTTCGAATGTGTACTTTACGATATCTCCTTCCCGGTGCCATTCGGAATGTATGGGGCCGTAAATGGAATTATACCCGGCTTTTACATAGGTCAGATCGCCGGTAACTTCTGGTTGCAGGAAGAAATGCCGAAAACCTGGTTTTTCTTTATCGGGAACGATTCCTCCCAGGCTTCGGAAAAACCATTCTTCTATCTGTCCCATCATAAAATGGTTGAGGGAATTCCCTTTCCGGGGGTCCCACTGCTCGGTGAGTGTCGTTAATCCGAACTTGATCTGGAACCCGTAGCCTGGGGTATCGTAGTGATTGTGCATTTTATACAGCACATCGTTATAACCGTTGCGGGCAAGTACCTGGTACAGGTAACGGTTACCCACATCGCCGGTAGTGAGGCGATGTCCATGTTTCCGGATATCCGCCAGGAGGTTTTCCAGTACTTCCTGCCTGCTCTCTTCCTTTACGATGTCCATAAAAAGCGGTACGGCATTGCTGAACTGGCTGCCGGTACCATATTGTCCGGTCGCGGGATCGAAAAACTCACGGTTGAAGGCTTTGCGGATTGTTTGGGCAATATCTTTATATTTTCCGGCATCTTCTGTTTTACCAAGCATCCCGGCCGCTTTGGCCACCAGTTCTGCCCCCATGAAATAGTGGGATGTGGCAGACAGGGCAATGGGACTGTTTTTGGAATACCCGGCAGCATGTTCGCCATAATCGTACCAGTCTCCCAGCCCATGTGATACGATATGACCGTTGGCAGTGGTTGTAAGGTAATCGACATACTTTTTCATAACCTGGTAGTACTTTTCGATAAGCGATGTATCGCCATAGTATTCGTAATACATCCAGGGCAGCATAATCCCGGCCACTCCCCACTCGGGCGAATCCGTAAAGTCTCCCCCGAAGACAATATACTCGGGGGCAATATTGGGAATAAGCCCGTCCGGTCGTTGTGCATCGGCTATGTCCTGCATAATCTTCGGGATAAAGGTTCGCAGGTCGTAGTTGTAGATAAGCCCCGGGCCGTTAAGATGGGTTTCTTCGAGCCAGCCGAGCTTTTCGCGATGCGGGCAGTCCGTAAAAACACTCTGGAAGTTACTTTTTACGGCATTATCGATAAGCTGGTGTGTACGGTTGAATATTTCGTTGGAAGAAGTAAAACTCCCGGTATTTTCGGCAGAATTATATACAAAAAGTGATTTTACTTCGGAAATGGTTGGCAAGGTATCGTTACGGGCTTCAGGGTAATTGGCGCCTTCGAGCTGGACGTATTGAAATCCGTAATAACTGAACCGCGGGCGCCAGGTTTCTTCTCCGTCTCCCTTCAGGGTATACTGGTAATAATATGGCTTCCCGGAACCACCTTGTGCCACGGTACCGTCATCTTTGCGTGATTCTCCCACCCATATGCGTACGGTCTGCCCTTTTTTACCTTTTATTTTAATTTGGGGGAAACCGGATATGTTCTGTCCCATATCCAGTACATATACACCGGGAAGGGGTTCGGTCTGTTCTTTTACGTCATACTCCCGCAATACTTTTACAGGTGGCGCGGTCTGCGGCCTTAATGTTCCTTTGGGGGCTTCCTGTATAACTACAGGTTTCCAGCCGGTATCCCCGAACCCGGGACGATCCCAGCCGGGTTGTTCGAGCCGGGCATCGTAGTCTTCACCTCCGAAGATGCTGTTGAACACTACCGGGCCGGAAGCATATTTCCAGGAATCATCGGAACGGACCATCTGTTCGGTTCCGTCCGCATAAGTAATCTTCAAACGGAAGAACAGGGTGGGTGGTCCAAAACTGACATAAAATTTGGAATATCTTCCTGCCAGGGTGTTGTACATGCCATTGCCGAGCATTACTCCCACTACATTTTCACCCTGGGTCAACTGACCGGTGACATCGTAGGTATTGTAATACACGGTTTTATCGTAGTCGGACCATAAAGGGGCAAACTCACTACCTCCTGTTTTCTCCCCGTTGATAGTGAGTTCGTACTGCCCCAATCCACTTATGAAAACTATGGCTTTTTTTATTTTTTTATCGTTTTTCCACGTCTTTCGAAGCAGGATGCTTCTACCGGCCAGGGAGTCCGCGGCAGCAACGATGGAATCTCTTTTTTTCTTTTTAAGGGTTGGTGTGTGGTAATTCCTGCCTTCCGGCAGATGGCTGTCTTCTTTCCGTATGGCTCCTATCCACCGGGCTTTCATCATATTTTCTTCCGGGGCCTGGTACCAGGTGTTTACCGCACTCCAGGGAGATTCGTTCCCCCGGTTATCCCATACTTTTACTTTCCAGTAATAACACTGCTCTCTCTGTAATGAATTGCCTTTGAAGGGTATCCACTGGCTTTCTGACGAATTTACGGTACCGCTGTCCCATACATCACCCTCCTCTTTTTCCAGTTTTTCCCTGGTGGTAGCTACCAGGACGCGATAGGCGGTTTGCAGGACGTCTGTTCCAGAGGCCTGTAACTGCCAGCCCAGACGGGGATGCTCTGTGGTAATTCCCATCGGGTTTACTCCTGCTTCACAGGTAAGCTGTACCGCTTCGGGAGAAGTGTCTTTGACTTCTCCGCATGCCGATAAAAAAGCTGCACAGGTTAAAATAAGGGTAATATGTATACAGTATGCTTTCATCAAAAGTTTTCAGTGGTCAGAGATTCCAGCAGAAATACTGCTTCGGGTATTTGTTTGCCGGTATCGGACAGGTCATCGTAATTATCCGCCGGCGTATCCGGGGTAGGGAAATGACGCTGTTCGCCGGTACGGAACATGATCCTGCTGAATTCTGCCGTGGGGGCGTAGAATATCCTGGTCCCCTTATCTTCTCCGTCGATTTTCATCGTATAGGAACGTGTAGCTGCATCGAGGGTCATCTCTATGGTATAACTCCGGTTTGCCTCGTATTCCAGTAGGTTCTTGAACCGGGCCCCTGCCTTGGTTTTTAATATGCCATCCTTGTCAAATATGAGCCGGACGGACGGTAATCCCTTTTTGTCCTGGAACTCGATTTGCAGGAGCCCCTTGTCGTTCTGTCCGGGCACAACTGTAAAGGACGTTTTTAAACGGGATGTTTCCGGGATCACCCTTTCTGCCCTTGCATAATCGAAAGCGTCCTTGTCCCGGAGCGACAGGTGTTTTTTACCGTCTTTTCCTTTTTCTACACCCACAGGAGCTAGTACCAGGTCGTAAATATTCCAGTTCCGGAGTTCTTCTCCGTCGGGTAATTCATTAAAAACATCTACTGCATGATTTTTTGCCTTATCGGTTAACGGTACGGGCACCGAAGTCACCCATATGTCTTCTTTGTTCATACTGTAGGTTACCCACAGGTTTCCGTCGGGAGGTGTACCGTTACCTTCTGTTATTCCCCTTACATACTGCGGACCGTAGGATTTGTAGTTCCCGCCGTAACGCATAGGGGTGATCTCCCCGTGAACAAGCATCAGATCGGTATATTCGAGGCCGTCCTCACTGGTGGATACGGCCAAAGGCCAACGGTATTCGGACGGATTGTAAACCGTGGCGAATTTACCGTCGGATGTTTTTTGTCCCCATATCTTGGCATTGCTGTTTACAAAGCCCGGAGCCCGCAGGGGATAATATTCCCAGCTTTTGCCACCATTGTTGCTTATTGAGGTCAATGCGTGTTTCCACAAGCCTACTACACGCCCGTCATTGAGGTGGTAATAACTGAATGCCTTAAATTGTTTTTTCAGCGGTATCAGAGGATCGTCGCGATCTGCTTCTTCTACCCATTGCTGCATCATCAGGGGTTCGGACAGTAATTCGTCACACGCTTTTACAAAACCCTTGTCTTCGCTTTCGGTATAGAAGGGATAAACAGATTTTGAAGTATCCCAGGATTTGTTATACCTGATAAAATAAATCGGGCCGAATGTACCGTCGTTGTGTATTTCCCTTACGGCACGGCCTATCCCCTTTCCGTCGTTGGGATCGTCTTTTTCGTCCAGGGCAATACCGTAATAAGCAAGGGTAAGCAAACGTCCGTCCGAAGCTACATAGAACCCCATACGTTGGTGCATTACGGCATCGAGGTTTTTGGCTACCCCGTCATATCCTTCTTTTTTCCAGCCGTCCGGAATGTGGTACGGCGGAAACAGTACCTGCGGCTTTCCCCAGGTTTGTCCGTCCGGTGAAGTCACAAGAAAGGTTTGTCCGGGGGGAACGTGTTCGCCTACCGGATCGCTGAGATACTGTAAGAAAAACGTATTGTTCCAGTAGGCCAGGTTGGGTGCATGATTATAGGTCCAGCCAAAACCATCGGCCTGACCGGGATGTTCCCTGCTGGCCCGCATGACCTGCCTGGCGTGTACGCCTACAGCGAGTGGCAACTGCCCGTGATGGTAATCGATGTTGGACAGGGTTGTGCCGGTATAATGTACGGTATCCTGGGCTTTATTATCCTTTTGTTCGTGTTTTGCTATAAGTTCCTTCAATACTTCTTCGGAAACAGTACTTATGGTTCCATGCTTATGTCCTTCGGGCAGGCTGATCTGCTGGTGTATGTCTTCGAAAGATGTAAAGTCGGTAGTGGAAACGGCGCCGTAACTTTTATCCCCGTACTGGTCGTAATAAATAAGCCATTCATTGTCTTTCTGTAGCACGGTTGGGCCCTCGGTAAGGAAATCCGTCAGGGGTTCGGAAATATTATCGAAGGGTCCGAGCGGTGTTTTACCGAAAGCTACCCGCATAGCCCTGACGGGACGGGTATTGTCTTTCAGCACAAGTACGTAATCATCTTTTCCCCTGCGGACGATCACGGCATCTATAACGCTAAACCCGGGATCGAGAAAAAGCCTGGTGTCCGAAAAGGTTTTGAAGTCCTTCGTGGTCACATAATACATACGATGGTTATTCTTTTCTTCTTCTTCCCCTTTTTCAAAACGGTGAGGTATGGTGGATGCCCAGATGATAATATACCGGTCTTCATCCTTATCATAATAAATTTCGGGGGCCCATACGTTTACAACATCGGGTTCGTGCTGCATAACGGGGATATATTTTTGTTCTGACCAATTAATCAAGTCGCGCGAACTGGAATAACCGAAGCCGTTACCTCCTTTCCACTCCGTTGTCCAGACCATATGGTAGGTGCCGTCGGGTCCTTTTACGACAGAAGGATCGCGCATAATACCGCTTTCTCCTGTTCCGGGTTCCAGGTAGGGACCGCCAAGGTCTTCCCAATGATAGCCGTCTCTACTGTAGGCCAGATAGAGTCCATCGGTAGCAGGTTCGCGGAACGAGGTGAAAATATATATTTCATCTTCTTTCCCGGTAGTACAGGAAAAAAGGAAAAATAGTGCTAATAGGCTATATATAAAGCGGGTCATTTATGTGTTCTTTATCGTGCCTTTATATTGTTGGAGCACGTGATTTTTAGTTGGTTTTATGTTTTTTGAGGGACACCCCTCTGCCTGACGGCATCTCCCCTTAAGGGGAGAGGTTTGTTCTGTTTAATTAAAATCTGAATTGGGAGCACCCCTCCGCCTTTACTTCGGTTAACTCAGCAACCACGGCGCCTCCCCTAAAGGGGAGGAATTCTTCTTTTAATTTCATTATCGCATTGGCTCATTATCAAATTTAAACCGAAGTGAGTATAAGTACCCAGTCGTTACCATCTTCTTTTTGTCCGGGCGGGTCGAATTCCTGTTTCCCGGTGTTGTCAAATGTTCCTATATCCTGTGTCTGTCCGTCGCGGGGGTTGTACCATTGTGTTTTTACCTTCTCGCCTTTTATTTTCCCCATATTGAGGGTGATGTTTCGTCCGTTGCAGGTATACACCAGGACGTAATCCTCGCCACGCGTAGCGGCCTGGTAGTCATGCCGCTCTCCCTGGTCGGCCACGAGAGACTGGTCAGGTATCCTTTCGAAATAGGGAAACTGCAGCATTAGTGCTTTCAGATATTGCATTTGTTTTGCCCCGGGGTCGTTGATGGCATCGGTCCAGTATTTTTTGTTGCCGTAAGCGCCTTCTTTGTCTACGGGCCGGTGCATTTGCATTACGGCACTGTGCCCGTAGGTGTAGCCTGCTGCTCCTGCAAAAACAGACCAGTAGCCATACCTTCGTACATCCTTGTCTTCCCAGAAAGGTTCTTCCGGATCGTGCAGGCCTTGTGGTATGCCTTCATAGGAAGGTTCGCCGTCTACGGTAGGCTTTACGGGCTTCCTGTTATAGTCTGCCTGCACGTACCGCCAGTTGTCCTCGCCATACTTTCTTTCGCTGTCGTCCTGGTCATATCTTCTGTGGCCGGACTGGAACATATTGAAATCGAGCCAGGACTTGTCGTGGAACCAATCGGATGACTGCATACGCCCCCGGGGATGGAAGGTTAACAATTTGTCCGGATTTTCTTTTTTCAGTGTTTCTCCTATGGCATTCCAGACATCGGTATATTCGTTCCCGAAGGTATCGCCACCATCCAGCCAGATGATATTATTTTTGTCTTTATATCTTTCGGCAAGAAAGGACGCGTATTTCCGGGCATCTTCCACGCTTACCTTTCCGGTTTTGACATTCGATCCCCATACGGGTACCAAGGCCATGTACAGGCCTTTATCGGCCGCACTTTCCACAGCATAATCGACATGGTCCCAGAAATCGTATTCTTCTTCGGTTTCAAAGGTATTACCAGGTGTAACAACCGGCAGGGCGACATTCTGTTTTACCAGGGCGGTATCTCCGTAGACATTGACAGCATCGAGGGAGTGCAGCACCATTACCTGTATGACATTGAACCCCTTGGCTTTCCGGTCTTCGAGATATGCATCTGTTTCTTCCCTGTTCAGTTTATTGAACAGTAACCATGCGGTATCTCCCAGCCAGAAAAAAGGTTTTTCGTCTTCCGTAGCAAAAAAGCGATGGTTACCGGATATTTCCAGTTTGGGAACATCCTGTACGACTACAGTAGTTTCCTTTTCTTCCTTTACTCCCTTTTCTTTTTTCCTTTCGTTACAGGAAAAGGCCGTAAGGGTCAATAAAGCTATAAACAGCAGGTATATACTGCGATATTTACGGGTCATTTTACGTTATCTTTTTACGATGAATATTAGTTTGTCGGTTTCGTCAATAGTATGTTTTCGTCCTCCGCGCAACGTGTTTTTCCTGGTCGCTTTTCCGTCGGATAAATCTACCCGGTACAGGTCGTAATTTCCCCTGTAGTTTTCCAGGTTGAGGGTATAGATCGTTTTATCCGTGAAATACAGCAGGTAGCTGTTTCCTTCGTCCTGTAGTGCCCAGACAGATTCCGGAGTACCTTCTTCTACGGTCATTCGCGGAAGGGCGGTGTAAAACCGGGGTAAATTCACTTCGGGGATTGCGGGTAGCGAACCTCCGGCCATTAAAACAGGCCAGCCGAACCTTCCGGAACCCGGGGTGGAATAGATCACAGCTTTATCGGGATATTTACTGCGGTATTCACGCACGGCACGATATACCTGTCCGGGAGTCTCTTTACCGGCTTTCATTTTGCGGGCATGTTGCCGCGGAGCGAGATTTTTGCCTCCTTGAGGAGCATAGGCACTGCCGTCCTGTTTGTAGTGCCAGTAACGGATATCTATGACATCTACAACTGCCGATCGTTCGGGGTCAGCCAGTATGGCATCCTGTACGTCTTTGGTAGCGCTAAGGCCTATCCATTGGCTTTGGCCGTTTTCTTTTTCCCATCGGGCCACTACATCGAGCCAGAATTTCATGAAATGTAAGGGACCTGTATATTCGGCGCTGGTAAGCTGGATAACATTGCTGTTTCCGGCAAAGTTTTCCAGTCCTTTACGTATGTATTGTTCGTGAAGTTTCCGCCGGACCGGGTGGTTTACGTCGTAAAACTGCTCGGCCAGGAAGATGCGTTTATCCCCTGCATATGGAGGTGGCTCGGGAAAGCCCGTGTTGTTTATATTGTTGGCAGGACGCCAGGGCGAATCGGCCCAGTGGGCTCCTGCTTCGAGTATATTGTGCTGAAAATACTGCTGATGTACGAGTAATTTGCCCTGTTGCTCTGCCTTATCCGCGAAGCTTTTGAGCCTGTTCCAGTACCAGTCGTTATAACGGGTGAGGTCGTATTTACTGAGCCTGTCCCAGGCTCCTCCCTTTCCGCTGCGTGCAAAGGGTTGTTCGTAAAAAGGCGGCCAGCCGTCACCATTGAAACGTCGTACACGTTCGTGGTCGTCCCTTCTGCGATCGTACCAGAGTCCGTAGTTGTGTTCTATACCTGCTACATTATTAGCAGTCATATAGGATACTACTTCATCCAGGTTATCGGTATAGCCCGTGCCGGTATAGCCGGGTGTAAAACGGGTGATATGGGGAGTAGCCTGGGCTATATCTCTTTTGCGCAGGCTGCCCCGCCACCATTGCACGGTATGGCGTGTCCCGGTAAGCAGCTTTCCTCCGGCAGTAAGCCAGCCGTTTTCCAATTGTATTTTTCCGGGAACAGGTACTGTTTTTTTATGTGAAGAGGAAATAACGTCTTCTACATTTTTAACTTTGTGATGTTCCGTGGGTACGGGATTCCTCTCCGAAGCTTCGTCTATCCAGCCGGAAAGTTCCATATTCTTCCGGGTGGCCAATGCGGTGAGTTCGGCTGCCTGTTCTATTGTGGGACTGGAGGATGGTTCGGTGCCGAGGTCTATGATATATGGATCGTAAGGCAGTTTTCCGAGACGTTCTTCCAACTGGCGGTAGTACAGACTCCGTGGTGAAATATGGCCGTTAACTTCTTTCCAATAGCCATTCCCGGAAAATTGTCCCCAAACGCCGAAAGCCCAGTTCCGGGAAGTTGGCGGACTGTAACATTCTATTTTGGAAGCGGAACTCTCCCAAAACACGCTGTTTGAAGCTGTCCACCCGGCTCCTCTGCCGGCCTGTTCGCGGTTTTTCAGGCTCAGGGCACGGCCATCGATCTCCATGATATCGAATAATGCCCCGGAAACCCAGCTACCAGTGGTTCCGCTAAAGCTGTAGGGCAAATATGCTTTGCATTGTACAAAGGCATTCGGCCCCGGGGTTCCGTAGCCCCCGACAGCAAAATCGTGATAGCCGTATTCGGAATAACAGCGTTGGAACAGGGTTTGTTGTCCTTCGGTATAAAAGGTGTAACGCCGTGGCTCACCTATCTCGGAAACGGGATCGAGAGATTTGCAGTCTTCTACGGTAACTCTTTTTACGGTGGAAAGGAGTTTTACGGCTCCGCCGGCAAAATGTTGGAAAGTCACCCGGCGTACCCAGCTATCGGTTATATTTTCCATAATAACACCGAACCAACGGTGTTGTTCGTCCTTTTCATTATCGGTATCGTATGCGGATGCCAGCCGGAGGTTCTCTACTCCGTTGTGCGAGGAACGCCCTGTCCAGGTATAGGGTATGACTTCTGCCGGACCGTACTGCGGGTCCAGGGCCTCGGTAAGGGGTACGTCTATAGTGATCGTATTACCGTTTACTTTGGCAATCTGCCTGTCCCAAAGGATATCAACATCTCCCGGCTTCCATCCTATCCACCCGGTCTCTCCGCCGAATTCTTCCATCTGAAGCGTTTTTATCCAGCTTTCGGTAGAGATCCTCCGTATGTATATTTTATCTCCTGCTTTTAATCCTTTTGTGCTTACAAGGGGGATTTCCACTGCATTTACAGGTACAAAAGTATCGGTCGCGGCAATGGTGTCCCCGTACTGCCTGTTGTCCCGTCCCTGTATGTTTATAACAGGTTCTCTTCTTTTTCCTTCCCCCACAAGTAATGTACCGTCCGGTCCGGTGCCACTGCCCCTCAATACAACACCGTTATAGGGTATTTGCAGTGAACCATGTACGGAAAAGGTTCCTTTATCGAGTAATACGGCTCCGCGGAAACCGTTTTTATCGGGTTTCAGACTGCCTACATAGTCTATTGCGGATTGAATACTTGAGGTGGCATCGCCTTCTGTTACAGGCACAAAAACTTTTGCAGGCACACCGGGTATGGGTTTTTCGGATGCCATATATCCACAATAGGAAAAATCGGGGATGCGATTACCTTTCTCATCCCGGGTATACACGAGTTGTCCGTCATCTCCTTTCAGGATATCCGGATGTTTTACCTGGGCACAGATGGTAAAACAAAAGAAAAAGAAGGATGATAAGAGTAGACTCCATCCCCGAATATTGTGGTGCGTGAACATTAACGTATGAGGTGAGTGATACATTATTTCGTATTACTATTACTACAGAAAGACAGTAGAAGCCGGCAGACAGTTGTGCCGAAGCACACTGTACTGCCAACTATCTATTGTCTACACAACTAACTACTAACTCCCGATCTGTTTGTATTTTCTGCTTATTTATTATTTGCCTGAGTTTTTATTCTCTCCTTCCATGCTTCTCCGGCTTTTTTAAGGTCATAACCCTCTCTTGAGAGATAATTGTTAATCTTTCCTTTGTATTTGCCGAACCAACCGTGCTTCTCTTTAGACGACCCGGCATCTATGGCGTGTTCTCTTGCTTCGGTAAGATAAGCCAGAATGGTGTCTTTTTGTGTTTGTGTAAGATCGGGCAGCATATCCTGAAAAGCGCGGTATGTTTTGGGCAACACCCCGTAAGTCATCCCGTCTTTTACCCCGCTTACTTGTTCTTCGGTAAGTTCGGAGGACAGTTTCTTCAGGTATTTTTTATGCAGTTTCTTTATGGATTTCGAAGATTTCTTCTTCAGTTTTTCAATGGCCTTTTCTTTGGCTTCATCACTTTTACTGCTTTTCTTTACCGCTTCTATCGCTTCGTCTCTTGGATCGTGAATGTTACTGAGATCCCTGTACTGTTGTGCAATAATATCTCTTACCCGTATCTCCTTTCCGGCATCATCGATCCCGAGGTCTTTTACAATTTTTGCGGCACGTTCATTAGTCACTTTTATATAGGCTTCATCGTGATCTTCCTGGGCACAAACAAGGTTCAGGAACAGTAAGCATATTACAAAAGTTGAGTTTTTCCGGGGTGGCATCATCTTTATTTTACACATACATTTAAACTTTAAATAACAAGTTTTATTATTTTAATTATCAATATATTGAATAAACAAATAAACATTTTGTTTATTCGGTTTTCAAGGGGATTTCTCTTAATTATTGGAGTAATCCACCGGCCTGGTCTTTCAATGTATCCCTGTTGTTCCCGAGGGCTTTCCAGTCTACTTTTTTGGTAGGGTCTATACCGTTTATATACTTCTCTATATTGGTGTATCCGTCGCCATTGATATCACCATTGGCATCGGAAGGATCTTTCGGATCGAGGTTGTATTTTTTCTCCCATTTATCGGGTATCCCGTCACCATCCGAATCTTTGTACGGCTTTCCTTTGTAATCGGGATATCCTCCTACTTGCCGGATATTGGCAATAATTCCTTTTTTATAGGAATCTGCAGGAAGTCTTCTTTTTACATACGTTTTGGTATCTGCTTCCAGTCCGTCGGGATACTCGATTTTTCCGGTACGTACCTGCCCGATTATCCTTTTATCAACGGGGTCCCTTTTGGGCAATGTTGCTCCTGCATTTTTCAACACGTATTCAAAGGCTTCCCCGGCGGACATTTTGGTGTAAAAGGGAACTTCAAAGGGCTTCTCCTGTTTCATATAGGCAAAATGCTCTTCCCATTCCTCTTTCGACGATCCGCCTGGCTGCACTCCCCCATTCCAGTTGTCCCGGGTCACTTCGGGATTTCCTTCCACGAAGTTCCCATTGACATAGGCACGACCGTAAGTTTTGGGATCAAGCCAACCGGACTCGGGTTTCAGGATACGGTGCCTTACATCGTCCTCCGGGGTGATAGGACCGGGTTTATAGTAATTATTGATAATGTTATACATAGAGCGATAATCCCCGCCATCTACGGAGCGGTTCCACCAGTTGAAAAGTACATTATTGACAAAGGTGAAATCGCCATACATTCCTATGGAAGGGTTTCTGGCTACATTATTGGCCCATAAATTTCTAAGGAACGAACTGTGCATTCCTCCGATAGTACTTCCGAAGGCGTGATTGTAAGTATCCAGTCCTTCCGAAGAAATGGAATTCTGAATGGTGATATTGGCAGCCGGAAGCTTTTGGCGGTCGGAATTTTCATTGGGCTTGAACATATTTCTGTACATAGACATGTTTTCGTCCAGCCCCCAGCTTACCGAACAATGGTCTATGATTATATTTCCCATAGGGTCCCCGCCAAGAGCATCGTCTCTCCGGGTGACATCGGTTTCTCCTCTTCTGAAACGCATATGCCTGATAATAACATCGTGCGTATCTACCGAAAAGGTTTCTCCGGCCACACAAATACCATCTCCCGGGGCGGTCTGGCCTGCTATGGTAATATAAGGGGCCCTGACGCTAATGGGGGTTTTCAGCCTGATGATTCCGGATATGTTAAAAACGATTGTCCTGGCTCCCCCGGCTTCGCAGGCTTCCCGAAGGGTCCCCGGGCCGCTGTCTTCCAGGCTGGTAATTACATATACTTTACCTTTCCTTCCGCCGGGTGTAAAGGCTCCTCCACCTTCGGCACCGGGGAACGCGGGTATATCGGCTTTTATAAAATCGCCCGGATACGAACCCCAAACGACATAGGGCCTTCCTTCTTTCCTCTCTTTTTTGATAACAGGAAATACTTCTTTCTCCCATTTTTCGGACAGACGCTCTTCTTCGGCCTGCATCATAGCATCCGTCTTCGCCTGTTCTTCTTCAGGTATTTCAGGATATTGTGCACGGGTCTGAAAAACCGTAAACACGGAAAAAACAACTATGGAAACAACTTTAAACTTCATTTATTGATATTAATTTTGACAGGAGCCGAAAACCAACGGCTCCCAGCGTGCATAATTTGTTATTTTGTATATGCTGCCAAACCGTTTTTTTGATCTGCCAGCACATCTTTATTATTTTCCAGGTCTTTCCAGTCTACTTTTTTGGCAGGGTCTATACCGTTTATATACTTCTCGATATTGGTGTATCCGTCCCCGTTAAGGTCTTTATTGGCATCGGACGGGTCATTAGGGTCCAGTCCGTATTTTTTCTCCCATTTGTCGGGCATACCGTCTTTATCGGAATCTTTGTATGGTTTTCCTTTATACTCAGGGTATCCTCCTACCTGAGCAATATCGGTTATGATCCCCTGCTTATAGGCATCGGGAGGAAGTCTTCTATGTTCGAACTGGTAGAAGGATTCCGGATCGAGTCCTTTTACATATTCCGGTTTCCCGGTTTTTACGGTACGGATTACCCTTTCATCTACCGGGTCTCTTTTGGGCAATGTTGCTCCTACATTGGTCAATACATAATCCTGTACTTTTTCGACCGGCATTATGGTTATGTAAGGCATGGGCATGGGCTCCTTAGCTCTCATATAAGGGAAATACTTAGAAGCTTCTTCAAAAGTCATTAAATCGTCTTTTCCGGCCATTTGTACACCTCCCGCCCAGTTATCACGGGTTACTTTGGCATTTCCCTCTACAATATTTCCTTCTACGTATGTTCTGCCGAAAACAAGAGAGTCCAGCTTACTGCGCCCGGATTCGGGTTTCAGGATACGGTAACTTACAGGCGATTCCAAATCCGTTACCGGACCGGGCTTGTAGTAGTTGTTGATGATATTATACTTGGCCTTGTAATCTCCTCCATCGGTGGTACGGTGACTCCAGTTGAATACGATATTATTTACAAAGTTGAATATACCGTTCCATCCGATAGACGGATTTCTACCGGCATTGTTAGCCCATAAATTACGCATAAATGCACAATTCTCTCCTCCCAGGGTACTTCCCAGGGAATGGTTATAGGTATCAAGCGCTTCGGAGAAAATACTGTTTTGGATAGTTACGTTTACCGTACCGAGCTTTTCATCTTTGTAATCGGCTCCCGGGCTGTACATATGCCTGTAGATTGACATATTTTCGTCGAGTCCCCAACTGGCGGAAACGTGGTCTATCATGATATTTCCCACAGGATTCCCTCCTATGGCGTCATCCCTGCGGCCTACAAAGGTTTCTCCCCTGCGGAAACGCATATGTCGGATAACTACGTCGTGGGTATCTATCCACACAGTCTCTCCGGCTACACAAACCCCATCACCGGGAGCTGTCTGCCCGGCAATGGTTATGTAGGGAGCACGTATAATAAGCGGGCTTTCCAGCTTGATGATTCCGGCTACGTTAAATACGACAATCCGTGCTCCTCCCTGTTCACAGGCCCAACGGAGTGTTCCGGGACCCCTGTCTTCGAGACTGGTTACGGTATATACCTCACCGCCACGACCTCCGAAACTATACATACCACCGCCTTCTGCCCCGGGGAATACCGGGATCTCTGCCTGGGGCAGGTCATCGGGCCGGAATGCCCAGGGAATATATGGTTTTCCTTCTCTCGCTTCCTTTTCTACTACAAGCAAGGCTTTTTCCCATGCTTCATCAGATCGCTTTTGGGCATCTACCTTGATCGCTGCTTCTTTGGCTCTATCTTCTTCCGTCAGTTTCGGATACTGGGCGAAAGTCACTAACGAACAGGTTATCAGCAATAGTGATGATGCAATTTTTTTACGGATCATAATTAGGTGTTTTCGGTTTTTACAATTAATTTGATGACTATTGTACTTTTTATAAAAGTAATGGATAAGGATGTTGCTCGGTTAAGATTAGTTATCCTCTATACGAAGATCAATAACCTTCATCAATCTGAATATATGTCCCTTCTTCTATAACGGCACCATACCAGGTAAAGCTGTCATTCCTTGCCCGGAAATGGTAGTAAGTAGGACCGCACACTCCAAAATCAAAGCCGGAGGGAAAATAACCACTGTCAAATTCTATATCATAGGTACCTTCCGGAATGACCCCGAGAACCTGGGATTCAAAATTGTCATCATTCGTAGTAAAGGTATAGGTACCGTTGCTTCCTGTGAAGGTTATTATCCAATTATTATAGTTTCCGCTATACGGTAATATAATTCCCAATTCTACAGAATTTTGTGCAGAAATGGAGGTGAATCCACCGGATAAAAAGAAACACACTAAACTGAATAGCACAATAGCTCTTTTCATAGTTATCTGATTTAAGATTTGTAAAATTCTTACAGTTGAATTCGTTTAAACTTTTTTCTTTTTGATGGGTTTGAACTTTTTCAAAGCTAACACAATAAAAGCAAGATAGTTAAACCCTGTCCAGCTTGCCACGGTGGTGTCAAACCTGTTTAGTAATGACCGGAAACTGTCCATCCAGGCATTGGTTCGCTCGATGGCATATCGCTGGTCATAAAGTTCTTTGTCAAAATAGTCATCTCTGTCCTTGTCACTGTTACGCCTGTTGAAACAGATATTGGCATTGATTTCCTTTTGGGCACAAGCCTGTCGGAAATCCTTGGAATCAAAGCCCGCATCAGCATTGAGGAACAACCCATCCACACGGAGGTCAGCATCTTCCAGAGTACCAGTGACTACTTCGAACTGCACCTCAATGTTATACAGGTCGTTATGATTGCCGGCAACAGGTTCAGACATAGCTAAAGGTAGTCCCTGCCTTTCGCTAAGGTATAGGGCATTGGTGGTTTTGCGCTTCTTACGGCCTTGGTATTCCACTTGTTCCCCGCCCCTGATGGCCGAGGTGTGACTGCCATCCAGGTCCACACTGGAAAGGTCAAGTTTTGATTTATGGCGGTTGAGGAAGCTCACCCAACAGTCTTTCCAAAAACCGCACAAGCACCATTTCCGGTAATGGTAGTAAACCGATTGCCAACTTAGCACTTTACTGTCAAAAAGGGCTTTTACAGGCACTTGATGCCACTGCACACCGGTCTTGAGCTTGTAGAGGATGGCGTTAACAATCTCAACCAATGGAACGGTCGGGGCAAATCCTCGATGAGTTTTAGGTATGTAAGGAACTATTTCCAATTCTATCGTATCTTTGTCAAGTACAGAGTACATAAAGGGTTGGTTT
>NZ_JBRKIS010000003.1:0-17110 GCF_052983315.1 Sinomicrobium endophyticum | reverse complement strand
CCTAAAATCCGCATGTCTATAGTAAATCATTACCCCCCGTTTTGATTTTGGTGCTTTAAGGATTAAACGTTGCTTTTTTTGTAGGTTTCCGATATCTTTTTAAATGTTGGGGCATACTTCCCCTGTTAAAGTTTTTATACTTTCTCTGTGGAGGTCATTATTTTACGGAGCGTTTTTGTTTTTGCCAGCTAAGTTTTTAAGGGCATATTTCCATAAACCCTGAGGGATACTTGTCTGGAACGTTTTATCCATTTTGATGGCAGGAGGATAAACCTAAAAAGGAATTTTTTAACACGATAGCAAGGCTTTAGTGTTTTGTATTTGGAGGAAAAGCATTCCATGATATGATGGTAAAGGTTGCGGCAGATTGCTGTTAAATATAAAAAAACGGTATTCTTGCCCAAGGCGGAGAAAGGCATCCCGTCCCACCCGAAATCGTTCTTGAGGATATCAAACTGACGCTCCATGTTCCCCCTGTGATTGTAGAGCCGAACCAGTTCGGTGATATGGAGTTCAAGGTTATTGGTGAGTATGGCGCGGTATTGATAAGCATCCCCGGTAAAAGCATCGGTTTGTTTTGTAGGTTTGAACGACCGCTTGACCACCAGTCTGTATTGGACAGGTTTTTCCCCGGCCTTTTTGGCCTGTTGTTCGAATGGGGTCACTAAAACCTGTCCAATTTCCATAACGTTATTATTGGCATCCGATATGGTGTCCCAACTTTCTACTTTTTTGAAATATTTTTCCACATAACTGTTTTTACAGCCAATGTAAAAGTACCTTACCTTTTGTTGCACTAATTTCACAACATCATATTGATAGGAAGCAGCATCGGCCCTGAAGTGGTCAATTTTACGGTCTATATTAGCTTCCAACAAATGGAACAGGCGAGATAATGTATCCCACTGAAAGGACTTTGCGTCACTGTTCCCGTTCCTGTTTTCTATGTAAAGGACCTGGTTCTCATTAATGGTGCAGACCCCGGGTTGATACCCCGGGGCACGCTTATAGGTCATTTTACTATCCTTTTTTTTATTGAAAATGATGGTATTGTCATAATCCACCAGGAGTTCCTTTTGTTTAAAAACACCCAAATGTTTCAATACCTCCATGTTCAATTGCCCCAAGACCGAGTGGGTGCTGTATGTGTGAAGTACAGAACCTCTTTTGGTCTTACATTGGGCAGTGGGTTCGGATAAATTACCTATACGCCGTAGCATCGTGTCGGAACTAGGCATATTCAGGTAAGGATTGCCTTTGAAATGATGTTTAAGATGGGTTTGAAGATCCTCGATACAGTCGCCACCACATAAGTAAATGCTTAGCAATGAATACAAGACATCGCTCCAGGAATATTTGGATTGGGGCGCAAGCTCTGGCAGGTTATTATCCAATAATTTACCTATACCGGATGCCGAGAGATACTCCAAAACAAAATTTAATCCGCCAAAAGCACAAATAGGTTTACTTTTTTGTATTTTCATCGTGGTATTTTTCTAGCAACACCAATTTAGGTGAAAATACCGAAAACCGCAAACGCTTTGCTTATAAAGGTTTGCGGTTGGTTTTATAAAGTATCTTACGGATGTTAGGAATTATCGGGATTATCAGGATACCCCCGAGGTAGTTGATTTTTATCTGCTCCGATAAATAGCGAATAGTTCTGAAAATCATTTATTTACATTATTTTCTTAAGTTTTTATATGAAAAGATGATAAAATACTTAAGGGTTTTTCCTTCTTTTCCTGTCGCTATATGTAGAGTGTCACATTTCTGGTGTGCTTATTACGGAAAGATATACCGGGCCGGGCTGTATTCTACGGGCTATCACAGTCTTCCGGATACCTTAATTCATAAGGAAATCAATTATTAATAACTAAATATAGCGCTTATGAAAAGATGGAATCGCTTTATGTATTGTCTATCGTTTTTACTCGTCTCGTTTTTCCACGAAGCGGAAGCACAGACGAATCTTAAGATCAACCTCGATGCAGGTGTTACCCATAACGACCTGGACTATGATTTATCTAACCGTATTCAGTCCAGGTACACCGGCAGATGGGGATTTACCACCAATCTATCCCTGGAATACCGTTTTTACGACTCTTTTTTCATTTCCGGAGGTACTTTCTTTCGTTCAGAAAAATTTTGAATTTGAGCGGTATGACAGCAGGGATGGATGGTATACGAAATTTACCAACAATTATATAAACCTTCCCATAATGGTTGGGGCCTATCTGATAAACAATCCCTTTGAAAGCGAAGGATTCTGGCTCAAAGTTGCCGGGGGAGCGTATACGGGATACTGGTTGCGCATGAACAGAAAGGGACAATATCCCGTATTTTTTGAACTTAATGACGATGGTTTCCCTTTAAGTGAAAAAATCGATGAGAAATATGATTTTAAAAAGAATGAAAACCAGTTCAACCGTATAGAATATGGCCTGCAAGGGCAGTTCCAGGCAGGTTACGCGTTCGAAAAATTCGGGGTGTATGCTTCGTATTCCTATTTGTACGGTTTGTCGGGCTTGCAAAAGAACAATGTCAATGACAGGGACATGTATCATAAAACCTCTATGATAACCCTGGGGATTTCTCATAATTTTTAAAACCGAAAAAAGATGATTACAATTATATATCAAGCTATCCGAAGGATAAGGCCTTATGCATTTATCCTATGGACCGGAGTATTTTTAGCCGCAGCATTTTCTTCCTGTAACCGGGACGACGATCCCATTACGGAAACAGCACGTTATTCTTCAGATGACATCCGGTCGTATGCAGATCTTTTTAAGGTTTTCTGGAATATTATGGACGATGAGTACAACTATTTTTATGAAGAAAAAGAGCGGCATAACCTGGACTGGGATGCAGTGTATGCGGAGTATATGCCAAAGTTCAAAGCCCTGGAATCTTTTGGAAAGGAAGGGTACAGTAACGATTTTATCGCGGAAGAGGCAGATAAAGCCAAAACCTATTTTGAGGAAATAATAAACTCCATAATTGACCGGCATTTTTATGTAAGGATATCCTTGCCGGCATCCCGGACAGTAAATTACCGCAGTACCTATTACGGGGATATGAATGAAGAAGGAACGTCGGTTTACAACAAATCGGTGGCTATGGATTTTATGGAAGATAAACTGGAGGATGTTTTTAAATTCCGCTCTTTTTCCGGCCCGAGACAATTGGGAGGAAGATTGCAATCTTCGCCCGATATATATTATTTTTCGTTTAATTCCTTTGCCTTGAGTTCCCAGCACAGGATTGACCTGAGCGGGGAAGATAAACTTTTGTTTAAAGATCCTAGATCCGATTGGAAGATAAACCGTTCGGAACTGGCGAACAATACCTCCCTGAATGCGATCGAAAACGGGGAACTGCGCGATTTTATACGGGACTGGACACTGGAAGTCTATGATGCATGGAACGAGGCATTGACGGGCACTCTGCGATCCGAAACACTGGAAAGAGGTATAGAGGAATTTAACCGTTCGGAAATCCTGACCGATGAATTATTGGAAGAAGCGGACAGGTTAAACGCCATTATTAATGAATTGCCGGATTTCAATTTCAGTTTTTCACAGTTGCCTTTTTCGTTAATGGATGCCTTTGATAGTGACGAGAGTGCACAGAATTATGTCGATGATTTCTCGAACAGGATGAATGAGATGCAGTACGGTTATAATATGCCTGTGTTCCGGACAAGTCTGGATGCTATTGCCTCCAAATCGGCTATTTACAGGAACTTTTTTAATCCTTTGCATAGCGGAGAGATAAAAAAACTCATACTGGATCTTCGCGGAAACGGTGGGGGAGCGGTAGTAGATGCCAGGTTCTTTACGGAACGACTGGTTACCAAAGAAGCTTTGGTAGGGTATCAGAGAACCAAGGAAGGGAACGGCAGGTTTAATTATACCCCGTGGGTACCTATGCATACCAGTCCGCATCCTTTTGGCATTCCTGCCGATATTCCCATAGTAATCCTTACGGATAAGAGAAGTGCAAGCATGTCGGAACTATCTGCGCTGACCCTTAAATCCCAGGGAGACCAGGTGCAATCCGTGGGAGATTATTCGGCAGGAGCAACAGCCGGGCTCGGTAATTCCGATGACTATAACGGGGGAGCGAGGATAGCTGTCGGAAATTACCTGGAATTTTATATGCCTTTAATGGCTACTAAAGATGCGGCGGGGAAAGTCATCGAAGGTATAGGTGTAGAACCCGATGTATATGTAGCGCCGCCTACGGAAGAAGAAATACGGGATATGGCTAATAATCCCGCGCACAAGGACAGGGCTTTGGAAAAGGCCATTGAGGTGATATCTGCAATGTAAGGCAGTTGATCCTTAAGACAGTTCCTTAGTGCGGATAGAAATTAAAGAAGGCCCTTTTTATGAGATTTCTCAAAAAGGGCCTTCTTCTTTTTCGGTTAAACCTCCTTTTTATCTGTTATTTTGTTTGCTATGGGAGTGGCAATAGTACCCAGCACGTCAAGTATGGTGAAAACCCCGAGGAGCCGGAAATAAAATTCTCCATTGTCAAATTCGGTGACCGTAGCGTTTATAAGCATTATCCCGACGATACAGATAAAAATAACCGTAGCTAAAAGCAGGTATCTTATAGTGTTGTTTTTCGGTTTTATCAATAACAAAAGGGAGATATGTCCGAATGCCGTGGCAAGGATCATAAAAATGATGACCGTTTTATAGATATTTTCCGTGTCTATGAATTCCCAGATAGCCGTTATGGTAACCAAAAAACCGATACCGGAGACCACCATTCCGATGAGGGAAAAATTCTTCAGGCTATCCCTCTCATAAATTGTAGAACAGCATAGTGCGGACAGACTATAGCCTACCAGTGAAAGTGTTGTGAGCAGGGTTTTAATTTCCGTATCCCCGTAATCCCCGGCCAAAAAAACGAATATACCTATTGCGGCACTGATACACAATGCGACGATTAACAACTTAAGAAAGAGTTTTTTATAATTTACGTACTGCATATGATTTTATGATTTTTTTGTGTAATTATATTACTTGTTAGCAAATCCGGATACTTATAATTTCATAATACCGGGGGCTTTTCCGGCAGACTAAACCACTCTGCACTGAAAGGTGCAGAGGTTTTCTTTACTGGGGACTAAAAGTCCCCCTTTTCTTCCTATTCAAGTATAAAATCTGAATGATCATCGGTGTCTTTTCGGCGATGATGCTCCAAATAATCATTAACCATTTTATCGGTGATATTACCTGTACTCCAAGCGCCGTAACCATTTGCCCAAAAGTGTTGCCCCCAATAACGCTCTTTTAATCGAGGAAACTCTTGTTGCAACTTTTGGGAACTCCTCTTCTTTAATCGCTTCAATATCGTGCTCACATTTAATTTAGGAGGATACTCTATATGCATATGTACATGATCCGAACCAACTACTCCCTTTAATATTACTATATTCTCCGCCTCACAGATTTGGATCAGAAGCTCCCGACAACGTTCTTGAACATCGCCTCTCAATACCTTATACCGGTTTTTGGTAGACCATACAACATGACAGGTTAATTTACTTACCGTACGCGATCCTTTTCTTAACGTAGTGCTCATAACACTAAATGTATAAATTTTTTCGCACTATTAAAGTGCTGTAATAAAATTACAGGGCTTCAGACCCGAAACTGAGACCAGTGAAAAGTCGTTCGTTTTTAAATGCAGGCGAGCGACTTTTACCTGTTTTATCTGACAATAAAAACACACTGACGGTCTCTCTTCCCTTGATTGAACCGATTTGTTTTGGCGATTTCCGGTTGGCAAGTTGGTAACAACTTACCGGCCGGGTAGACGGGCTGCCGACTTCTAATCAGGAATATCCAAATTTACTTTTTTAGCATCCCTTTCGAATTGTCTGACCAAAGCCGATGTCATCCTCTCAGCAATTGTTTGATACAGATCTATTACATCGCGTTCTTCTTCCGGATCGTCTTCTACGTTGTATAGCTCTAGGTCATCGGGCGTGTTTTTGTGTCTTGTTCGGACAATTTTCCAGGGTTTTTGGGTCAGGCTCTCCTGCAAATGGCCTCTTATGTAGATTTGTCGGCCGGGGATCGGTTTATTATTTCTTATGGCTTGCCAGATATTTTTTCCTTCCACTGTCGTAGGAAGGTCGTTGTTGTTGGTTAAAGAAATTAATGTAGGCATAATATCTGTTACGGACAAATAGCTGTTATTTGTTCCGGGATTCAAGTGACCTTTCCAGTAGATAATTGCAGGAACTCTTACGGCTCCTTCGTAATTTGAAGTTTTCCAGTCCCGCAAAGGATAATTGTCACCCAACTCCGGACAGGGTCCGAATCTCCCATTATACTGATCGGTGGGATACCAGTTTTCCATGGCTCCATTATCTGATATGAACAGGATCAGGGTATTGTCGTCCAGTCCCTTTTTGTTCAGTGCTTCTAAAATGATTCCCATGGCATGATCCATATGAGACATGGCGGCCGCATAATCTTTTCGCGAATCATTTTTGAAAGTGTTTTGATACGGTTTTTTCCATTCCGCGGGTTCCTGTAACGGAAAGTGGGGAGCACTATAGGCAATTTGGATGTAAAAGTTTTTTGTGGAGTCTCTTTTGCTGCTTAACCAGTCCATGGCATCTTTGGTAATCAAATCGGTGGTATGGCCCTGTTCCGAGATAAAGGTCCCGTTCCTGTGCCAGCTTTGGTCTCCATTTTTATAATAATGTGTGTATTGGTCTATCTGACCGTGCAGAAATCCATAGGAATAATCAAAGCCATAGTTTTCCGGTCCGCTTTCCGGTTTCAGACCGAGATGCCATTTTCCGAAAAGGGCGGTTTGATAGCCTTGCTTTTTTAATATCCGGGGGAGTGTAGCAATGGAATCCGGTAGTTTCAATTCACTTTTACCACTAATGGGAGCCACTATTCCCATACGGCTGGCTGGCATCCCCGTCAGCAGCGATGCCCTGCTTGGAGAACAGGTAGGGGCTGTATAAAAACGATCTAAGCGCACTCCCTTTTTCTCCAGGCGATCGATGTTTGGCGTATGGATACCGGAACCGCGGTAGCCTACATCATTCCACCCGGCATCATCCGCGATAAAAATAAGGATATTGGGGGATTCCTTATTTTTATTTTGGGCCAAAATGACACCTTGTGAAATGATCAGTGCACAACATAGGGGTATAAAAATCTTTACATAACTCTTCATAAGTCATAAATAAACCGAACAGGTATTAAGGTTAATATCCGGGATTCTGCTGCAATTTCGGGTTTGCATTTAATGCGGACTGGGGAATCGGGAATATATTTCTGAAATCTTCCGAAGGGTTTTTCCATTCCCAGGCATCTCCGTATTTTCCAAACCGGATCAGGTCTCTTCTTCGTCCCATTTCAAATACCAGTTCCCTCCCTCTTTCATCCAGGATGTCTTCTAAGGACAGGGTCAATAACGCGGAGGCATCACTCCTTTCCCGGATCTGGTTTACCAGGGGTAAAGCGGCTCCGAAATCTCCTTGCCGTGCCAGGGCTTCTGCTTTGATCAGGAGAATATCCGCATACCGGAAAAAAGCGACATCATTTCCGGCATTGCCTCCCACGGTATTGGGATCGATCAGCCATTTGACCCATTTGATCCCTGCATTCATCGGCTGACTCCTGATACCTGTGGCGGGAATGATCTCATAAGTTACCGGGCCTTCGGTAGAGACGCCTTCTTCGTATAAAGCGGAGTTATTGTCCGGAACTACTCTCTCTACCATTACGGGTTCGCCATTACGCGGATCTTTTAGCGGGCCATAGGTAATGAACATGGATTTTCTTATGTCCTGATCTTCGTATTTTTCTACAACCGACAGGCGGGTAGCAAATCCGTTTTGTGGTGTATACGGCAGTCCGAATAATCCCCCGGAGATTCCCGGAAGGACTTTTTGTACGAACGGATGGCCGATCCCCCCTGTGACATCAGGGTTATATACCGCTCCGAAAACAACTTCATTGTTATTTTCATTGTCCGGGGCAAAGTTGTCAAAATAGTTGGGAAGCAGAGCATACGATCCGGAATCGATCACCAGGTCGGCGTATTCCTGTGCCTTTTGATATAGTGCATTCCCGGTATAGACTTCGGCATTCAGGTATATGGTAGCCAGGAGGGCATAGGCAGCCTCTTTGGTTAACCTGCCGTAATAACTGCTTCCGGCTTCTGTTTTGGTAGGCAGGTCTTTCAGGGCGTCTTCCAGTTCCGCAGTGACAAATTCAAAAACTTCGGTCCTTGTGTTTTGTTCGGGAAGGTCCAGTGGGTCTACCTTGGCTCCGGTAAAGATAGGAACGTTCCCGAAGAGGTCCATCAGGTAAAAGTAGGCATAGGCCCTTAGTGCTCTTAATTCGGCTTTTGGCCCGGAGATATCCAGGGGAGATTCTTCCAATGAACTCAGCAGGCCATTGGTTTGCCCCACGGTTTGGAAAAAAGTGTCCCAGGTGGAGGATATATAGGCGTGATCCGGCTCCCAGGTGTGCTCCATTAACTGCCAGAAGGAGTCTCCTCCCCACCAGCCCTGGATTTTTTGCTGAACGACGACCTGGTCTGCCGGAAGTTCTAATGTCCTGTATTCGGGGCCCATACCGGTGATCCCCGCGAAGGCCCTGTAAACTCCCGATAAAGCGGATAATACCTGATATTCGTTAGAATAGAATGTATCGGGGGTATATATGGAGTATGTATCTTCATCTAAGCTACAGCCGTTAAGGAGTAATACCATGATGGCCATGCTTTTGATCATGCTTTTTTTGAATTTTATAGTTTTCATCATTGAGTCTTTACGTTGGTTCTAAAAAGTAACACTGCCACCTAAAACATAGGTTGTTGGCCTCGGATAGGCCAGATAATCAATTCCTACTGCGGTAGTTCTCACTTCGGGGTCATAGCCGGAATAGCCGGTAATTACAAAGAGGTTCTTGCCTGAAATGTATATACGGGCTTTCTTTAAGAATGAGGTGTTTTTCGTATTAAAGGAATATCCGATACTGAGATTGTCTACCCTCAGATAACTTCCGTCTTCCAGCCATCTCGAAGAAAATTGCGCACTGGTTTCCCTGCTGGTGCCATTGGTGAGTGCGGATTCCAGGACATTGAGCGCAGGGGCCTGCTGAGGATAAGAAAACTCGGCACCGGTGTTGTTGTATATCTCGTTTCCTACTACTCCCCGCATATTCAGAGAAAGGTCAAACCTTTTATAATTAATCGTCTGGTTAACGCCAAAAGTAAAATCCGGATTGGGATTTCCGATAACGACCAGATCATCACCTTCTTCGCCATCCACATCCAGAAAAGTTTCCATGCCGTTTGCGTCCAGGCCGGTAAATTTTCGCCCGTAAAAAGAGGCCAGAGGGAGGCCGGGGCGTATCAACTGTATTCCCACCTGATTGAGTACTACTCCCGATCCGTCTGAGATTCGGATCTCATCGCGTTGAAAGTTTTCGTTAGACAGGTTTTTTACTTCATTTTTGTTCGCCGAAAAATTGAGGTTGGCGTGCCATCGGAAATCCGTGTTGTCCATAATATCGGCATCCAGATTAAATTCCCATCCCCTGTTTTCTACCTCGCCCACGTTTGCCCATTGCGACTGAACCACCGAAGGAGCAGCCGTGGAGAATTCCAGGAGCAGATCATCGGTTTTTTTGATATAATAATCTACGGAACCGTACAATCTTTGATTAAAGAACCCAAAATCCAGTCCGATATTCAGTTGGCTGGTCTGTTCCCATTTTAAATCCGGATTGGCATAGTTGGTCGGGAGTACGCTGGGGATGGCCTGTCCTCCGAAAACATACACGCTGGAACCGTCAATGGAGAGTTGCTCCCTGTACAGGTTATTGGGGATCTCCTGGTTACCGGTTATTCCATAGCCCAATCGAAATTTCAGGTTACTTACTTTTGAGTTTTCAAGAAATTTTTCATTGATCATATTATAAGCAAATGCTCCGGAAGGAAAAGTCCCCCAGCGGTTGTTTTCCCCAAACCGGCTGGATCCGTCCCTTCGTAGTGTCAGGGTCAGCAAATATTTATCCCGGAACTTATAGTTTAGTCTTCCATAGTAAGAGGCCAGCCTGTTGGCGTCTTTGAAAGAGGTATTAGCCAGGATATTACCGGACTGTATAAGGTTCCATTTCGTAACCGAGGACACGAATTGATTGGCCATGGTAAAGGTATTTTCATTCTGAAACCGCTGGAAAGAATACCCGGCTAAAAACGTCAAATGGTGGTCTTCCCCGAATTGTTTGTCATAGTTCAGTGTAGTTTCTATAAGGGTAGTAGTGTTCTTAAATTTACTTATAGATGCCCTTCCGCCTTCGGAGGCAGCAGAGGGGTGGGAATCCGGTGCATTGGTGAACCGGTTTACCTGTTCATTGGAGTATCCCATATTCACAGTAAAGGACAGTGGTTCTATAATTTGAAAAGTCAGATTTGTATTTCCCAAAAAGAAATCGGTTTCACTTTCATCCTCCACATCGACCCAGGACACGGGATTGATGCGTAGTTCCCCGATCTGATAGTAACTACCATCGGGATTTCTGACCGGTAGTGTGGGAGCCCATCTCAAAGCGTCTTTGAGGATATTTCCCCCTTCGTTATTAATGTTGGAGGAGATGGCAACCTTGTCATCATCTAATTTTGCATAAGACATGTGGACGCCGATCTTTAATTTGCCGTCCAGCGCATCATGCGACCCGTTTAACCTCCCCGTATATTTTTTTAATGCGGAGGAAAGCAGAATACCTTCTTGTTCGGAATAGCCGAAAGAAGCGCGAAATTTGCTCGTTGGTGACCCGCCGGCAAAGGACAGGTTGTGATTCTGAGAAAAAGCGGCCCTGAAGATCTCCTTTTGCCAGTTGGTATTTGCTCCAAGATCAGAGTAGGGGAGCCCCAGGCTATTTGCATAATCTCTGAATTGACCGGCGGATAAAACAGGGAGAAACTTTCTTATACGACCGACTCCCGCGTAGGTGTCATACGTAACATTTTCGTCTATTCCTTTTTTACCTTTTGTAGTAATAATGATCACGCCATTTGCACCCCTGGACCCGTAGATCGCCGTTGCAGAAGCGTCTTTTAGAACGTCGATACTTTCAATGTCTGCCGGGTTAATAATATTCAGCGGGTTTGGCGATTCATCCGACAATGCTGAAGTATTGTTTTGTGGCCCTAATTGCACGTAATTATTGGCGCTTCCAAATTGTAAGGGAACGCCATCTACCACATAAAGAGGGTCGTTTCCCGCCGAAATGGAACTAATTCCCCGAATCCTGACCGTGGAAGCCGCTCCGGGCTGGCCGCTGTTTTGCACAATGTTTACCCCTGTAATTTTACCCTGCAATATCTGCTCGGGGGCTACAGGCGGAGCATCTTCGATATTACTTGCCTGTATGGAGGAGATGGCCCCGGTTACGTCACTTCTTTTCTGGGTTCCGTAACCTATAACAACGATCTCGTCTAACTGTTGGGTTTCTTCAGACAGGGTGACATGAATGGTAGTCCTGTTATTTATGGGTTCTTCAGTCGTTTTAAAACCTATAAAGGAAAAGATCAGGATTTGTTCCCCTTCTTCGAGTTCTATGGAATAATTTCCTTCAAAATCGGAAACTACACCATTGGCCGTTCCTTTTTGTACGATGCTCACTCCCGGTATTTCGATCCCGTCATCTCCCCGGACTGTACCGGTAATGACATTCTGTGCATGTGCGATACCCAAAAAGAGCAGCAGAAAACACACAGAAAGTGCATTTTTAATGATTTTTTGTTGTTTCATCTGGTTATTTTTTATTTGTTTTCATAGGTCAGATGGAAATCGAAGATTCACGAACTCCATCATATAATTAACATCATCGTGAGTAATACCCAAAGTAATTATGTCGGTTAGTATGACAATTTTGTCTATAGGGCATTTCATAATGATAGTTTTGGTTTGTTATTCCATTTATAAGGCCGGTGTTTATGGTATTTCAACCTAAATTTAATTTTGTTTGATGATTATCGCATCCTGTGCTGTCCTGATTTAAGCTTGAAAAAGAGATACTTATAAATATGAGGGCGAAAATTTCTTCCTGCCTGCCGGCATAGATAGGGATGATCGTAGATTTATCTTTACTGGTGATACTTAATTAGGGCCTGTTAACACTACACACTCAAAGCGGCTTTTTGGCCTATTTTCTGCCTCTCTTCGTTATTTTTTCCTTATTTGGCGCTGCCAAACTCGTCAAACATGCCTCGATAGACAAAAAATATACTCAAAAATCCATCTTTTCTGGTAGTGTTAACAGGCCCTAGTTGGTAAGGCACACCGGAAAAAGCCGCCGTGGCGGGAGATTTTGCCCCTAAAGGATATAAAAAAGATATAACCAATATAAAAACTCCTTCATAAGTACTTGTTGGTAAAAATGACGAAAGTTTTTATCCCGATCAAATCAACTACCTCGGGGCAATCCCGAATTATCGGGACGCGAGGTATTCAAACGAGCAAACCTTAGCTCATTTCGGTGCAGAGCCCTTCGATATCCCGGTAATTATCGGGATCAGGACAGGCGTTGGGGAATAAGACCCATTTAATGGGATTTAAAACCGTATTTGAACCTGCCGGAAATTGGATGAGGGTTAAACTTCTAAAAGACATCAAACATCTTGATATTGTTAGTAGTGAGGAAACCATACAGGAAATGACTAAGTGGATAAAGGGGTGAGAATTATCCATTATTTAAAACCATACAGACACTGCCTTTATCCAACAATTATGCAATCAGGCAGCTTCTTTTTACTATAAAACGAGGCTTTTAGCAACAGATATAAAATTCTATGGTACACCAAGTGTTGGAAAAATTGTTTGAAGAAAATTAAAAAAACAAGGACAATTTTTTTGGATTGGATGGATGGTCTTCATCAATAACGAAGAAGTTTATGATGAACTTAAGGGAAATATAGAGAAAGAAAAACTAAGTGGTGGTACTTTTTTAAGCATATGTCAACAAAGACCAACAAGTGATGATGAGGCAATTGTACGGAAAGCAATACAAATAAGAGATAGGTCGGGGCAAATCCTCGATGAGTTTAAATCACTTCAATGTATTTTAAACTTGTTTCAAGACGTATTAGCTCCTAAATCATTAATAAATTTATCAAGGCTTTGTTCTTTTGGCAACTTCAATTTCTGTTTAATTCGGTAGTGTGCCATTCTAATGCTTTTGGGAGCGATATTCAGTTTAGTAGCCATTTCTTTATTTGTTAGCCCCATAAGTATATACGAACAGTATTTTAGGTCAAGACGGGTAAGTTTATTCTCGGCCTTCTTTTGAAGCCTTTCAATAAATTCAGGATGTATTTGGGCAAACTCTTTTTTTATATCACTGTACCCTTTATCAACCTTAGTGTTTTTTGCCAATAGTCGTTTAAATTGTCGGTATAATGTGTCGTTGTTGTCTAATTGCTCAAGGCCTTCTTTTAGCTCTTTTAAAAGCGTGTTTTTTTCCTCTACTTGTAAGGTTCCTGCCAAAAGTTCTTTTTCTACCCTATCCAGGCGTTCTTGCATCAATTTACGTTCGGCTTGCAAACGAGCGGTTTCTTCGGTTTTTAAATCCGCTTTTAATTCTGCTTCCTTTTTTTCGCCGGCAAGTAATAATTGCTCCCGTTTGGATGCCCGTAATTTAAAGTGGTACGAACGATATAAAAAGAACAATGCGACTATACCTGCAATGAGCATAAATGCATATACGGTGTTCAGTTTCTTACTAAACGCTGCTTCATTCTTGGCGGCAGCTAAGGCAAGTTCCTTTTTTTCAGATTGATACTGAACCTCCAATTTTTGGATAGCAAAGTGCGTTTTCTCATCAAATAAAGCTTTATCGTACTGCACGTATTGCTTGTAGTAATCTAAGGCTTTGGCAGGATTACCGCTTTTCTCTGCTACTCTGGAAAGTGCATTCGTAATACGCAATTTTGAGAGTGTTCCTCCGGAATCGTCTGCAATTTCACCCAGAGCGAGCAACAAAAGGTTTTCAGCCTGTTTATAGTCGTGGTCTTTCAGGGCATATTCACTCAAAATACCATAACTATTGGCAATGATTTCCGGGTTATTGGTTGTTTTTCCGTAAGCAATCGCACGATGCAGATAAATTTCTGCACTATCTTTATACGACACAGGGTAAAATTCAAAATAAAGGTTGGCAAGGTTAAGGGCTGCAATGCCTGCTGTAGATGGCAGTGTAATACGCTTTTTATGTGCTTCTGTATAGGTTATTATTTTTTTAAATGCATATTTTGAAGAGTCCAACAACGCCTTTTGGGCAGTGTCTTTTCTGTATCGGTGCAAATAACTGCTTCCCATACTTAAGTACGCATTGGCAATAGCGTCGGGATCTTTACTTTTTTGGGCAGCATCTAAACAACGCTTTGTATAATGTAGCTGTTTTTTAGGTTCTTCCCAATGAGCATAGATAGCTGCAAGAAAGTGGTAAATATTGCTTTTATAGTGCTCCGTGTTTTCTTCCTCCTCAAACATCCGGAGGGCTTCCAACATTGTTTTATAGGCTTTGTCTGTGTTTTCTATTTTGCGTTCAAGTGCCGCTTTCCGCATAAGCACCCGACCTTTTACGGTTTTGTCCTGGGTTTTGTTGGCGTACCATTGTGCGCTGTCTGCTTCTTGAAAAGCTAAATTTAAACTATCTTGATGATTGTATAAACTGCTTAATCTGGCTTTAACCAAGGCTGTATACCGAGTGTCTTTTTCTTGGCGGCTCAATTTTTGAGCACCTGTTATGAGTTGCAAAGCTTCATTGTGCAGGTTTTTAACAATCTTAATTTTTGCCAGTTGCTCCATTGCCTCAATACGATTTCCGTTTGTGGTGTTTGGGTTATCGATTAGGGTTTGCAAAGAATCTATAACAACAGTTTGTGCCTGTAGGTTGAAAAGCGCTACGTTAAAGCAAATGAAGAAGGCAATGGACAACAATTGGTTCATTCTGTAAATGTACTAAAATCACACTTCCTTTAAAACCGAAACATGTTTTTTGTAGACGATTTGTAGACGCTATTTTTAAGACTTGTAGTCACATCATATACTGCAAATAATTGCTTTCATTGAATATTTCTTCCAATTTTGTTCCGGAAATATTAATAACTATTAAACTAATAAATTTATGAATGCAAAAACAATTTCAATCGTATCGTACATTACTATCATCGGGTGGATTATTGCTTATTTTCAACACAAAGGAAGCGAGCAAAAAAGCGAATTGGCCTCTTACCACCTCGGACAGGGCTTGGGGGTTTTTATCTTTGCTGTTGTGCTTAACATCATTCTTCAAATTGTAATGAGCATTGTTCCTTCATTGGCATCTATTCTTTCTTTGGCTGGGCTTATTCCGTTAATACTACTCATTTTCGGCATTATTGCTGCTAATAACGAAGTTTTAAAGCCGGTTCCGTTAATCGGGAAGTTTTTTGAAGGGAAATTTAATTTTTAAACAGTGTGGTCCCAAAAGATAGAACACAGATGACTCAGATTTAGCTGATACTCGCAGATGAGAACAGCGCAAATCACCTAAATCTGTGTTATCAGCGTTCAAAAATAATAGAACATAGAAAAAAATGAAACAAGAAGAAAGCCAAATTATTGAAACAATCAAGGCTTTTACATCAAAAGCTGATGCGTTGGAAATAAAAGCATTCCAAAACAGAGATTACCAAGAAAATGGTTTTACTGAAGGTTTTAACGCTTTGTTCAATCAGTATTGCTACGAGAAACAAAATAGAACGGTTTCCGGCCTTAATTTTAGGCAACCGCCACGATATTCTAATTTGAAATACTGTATTGAAACCGAAATAGAACCATTATCGAAAACACGTTATCAGGTAATTTTTTGGGGTGAGCCAATGTTTAGAAGCCTCCGGTTTATCGTAGATAAAAAACAAGGTGAATGGAGATTGATTCGATACAAAACGTTTTTAACTGCTTCCAATGACCGCAGGAGGACTTGGAGAAAACACAAGTTATGAATTTAAAGGAGAAAAAACAGCGCAAATCAGCATAACCAGCGCTATCGGCGTTCCAATAATAGAACGCAGAACCTGTCCCCGACTTTTCGGAATGAAAAACATTTGATAATTGGAAACAACTAATTTTAATAATGAACTCGTTTAAACTTTTTTTAAAAATAAAAAAGGGTTGAAGATATTTGTGTTGCGAAACATACAATTATCTAAACCAACCCTTTATGTACTCTGTACTTGACAAAGATACGATAGAATTGGAAATAGTTCCTTACATACCTAAAACTCATCGAGGATTTGCCCCGACCGTTCCATTGGTTGAGATTGTTAACGCCATCCTCTACAAGCTCAAGACCGGTGTGCAGTGGCATCAAGTGCCTGTAAAAGCCCTTTTTGACAGTAAAGTGCTAAGTTGGCAATCGGTTTACTACCATTACCGGAAATGGTGCTTGTGCGGTTTTTGGAAAGACTGTTGGGTGAGCTTCCTCAACCGCCATAAATCAAAACTTGACCTTTCCAGTGTGGACCTGGATGGCAGTCACACCTCGGCCATCAGGGGCGGGGAACAAGTGGAATACCAAGGCCGTAAGAAGCGCAAAACCACCAATGCCCTATACCTTAGCGAAAGGCAGGGACTACCTTTAGCTATGTCTGAACCTGTTGCCGGCAATCATAACGACCTGTATAACATTGAGGTGCAGTTCGAAGTAGTCACTGGTACTCTGGAAGATGCTGACCTCCGTGTGGATGGGTTGTTCCTCAATGCTGATGCGGGCTTTGATTCCAAGGATTTCCGACAGGCTTGTGCCCAAAAGGAAATCAATGCCAATATCTGTTTCAACAGGCGTAACAGTGACAAGGACAGAGATGACTATTTTGACAAAGAACTTTATGACCAGCGATATGCCATCGAGCGAACCAATGCCTGGATGGACAGTTTCCGGTCATTACTAAACAGGTTTGACACCACCGTGGCAAGCTGGACAGGGTTTAACTATCTTGCTTTTATTGTGTTAGCTTTGAAAAAGTTCAAACCCATCAAAAAGAAAAAAGTTTAAACGAATTC